>CAYMQP010000068.1:0-7979 GCA_964392505.1 uncultured Bacteroidales bacterium | reverse complement strand
TTAACGCAATTGCTGAAACTTTTACGGCTAAGTATGATGATCCGGCCTATTTGGAAATTTTTTCACCCGGCGAATGGACCTATACAAATGGTTTTTTCCTCAATGCTCTTTGTTATTATGACCAGCTTTCAGGTCAGGATAAGTATTGGGCTTATGTACAACAGTGGCTCGATCTGTTTGTCTCGGATGAAGGGTATATCGATACGTTAAAATATAGTCGCGAAAAATACAGGCTTGATGATGTTCTGCCTGGCCGTTCACTTCTGTATGTTTATAAAAAAACAAGAGATGAGAAATACCTGAAAGCGATAAACGAATTACTGGATCAGTTAAAACAACAACCACGCACAAGTGAGGGAGGGTACTGGCATAAGAAAATATATGATTGGCAAATGTGGCTCGATGGCATTTATATGAGCGATGTTTTTATGCTTCAGTATGCCGAATTATTTAATAAACCGAACTATTCCGATGAAGCTATTTTTCAGATGCAGTTGATTTATAAGCATACCCTTGATACAGTAACTGGCTTGCTATATCACGGCTGGGACGAATCACGAAGTAAGATCTGGGCCGATCCTCAAGCCGGGACTTCACCTGAATTTTGGGGCAGGGGCATGGGCTGGTATATGATGGCCCTGGTCGATGCACTGGATTATATTCCTGAATCACACCCCGAAAGGGAAAATATCCTTGAGATACTTAGGCAATTATCAAATGCTCTTATTAAATACCAAGATCAGGATTCCGGTATGTGGTACCAGGTTATTGACAAAGTCGATGCGGAAGGCAACTGGCCCGAAACATCCTGTACAGCTATGTTTGCCTATGCTTTGCTTAAAGCTTATAAAAAAGGTTATCTACCGGAATCATTTAAATCTGTAGCCGAAAAAGCTTATGAAGGTCTGAAAAAGCAGTATGTATATTTTGATGATGAAGGAAATATTTATCTGACGGGAACGGTGAAAGTAGGCACTCTTAATGTCGAGGTTTCTAACGGAAGCTATGAATATTACACATCTGTCGACCGGAGGGCCAACGATTTTAAAGGTATAGCAGCTCTATTATACCTCGCAATTGTCGATGAATACATGGAAAAAGTAAATCTTAACAGTGATGAATTGTAGACGTTTATTAAAAATATCGACTTCATTTATACTTTTAGTTGTACTTCTTTCAGCTGGTGTATATAAATCAAATGTGAACTGGGAGACTATTGATACAATAGTTACCCGAATTATTCCTCCATCGTTTCCTGATAATTCTTATAATATAACGGATTTTGGAGCTATTGCCGATAGCCTTACCGATTGTACGGAATCTATCCGTGAAGCCGTTAATCAGTGTCATGAGAATGGAGGTGGTAAGGTGATAGTGCCTGAGGGTACTTTTCTTACAGGTCCGATTCATTTAAAAAGCAAGGTAAACCTGCATCTTGAAAAAGGAGCTAAATTATTATTCACAAAGGATCTTGGTAAGTATTTACCCATGGTTCATGCCCGCTTCGAAGGTAACGACCTGATGAATTATTCTCCCTTGATTTATGCAGAATCAGTTGAAAATATTGCCATTACCGGCAAAGGTATTCTCGATGGAAATGCCGATACTACGCATTGGTGGCCGTGGAAAGGAAATACTCGGGGAGGCTGGAACAGCGGCGAACCCAGTCAAAAAACAGACCGCGATCGGCTGGTTGAAATGGCAAATCGGAATGTTCCATATGAAGAAAGAATTTTTGGCGATGGACACTATATACGTGTAAACTTTATACAATTAATCAATTCTAATAATATTCTGATAGAGGGTGTTACCATTATCAATTCGCCCATGTGGCAGATCAATCCTGTACTATGCGAAAATGTTACTGTTAGAGGAATTAAAGCTACCAGCCATGGACCCAATAACGATGGGTGTAATCCTGAATCATGTAAGAATGTCTTAATAGAAAATTGCTATTTCGATACTGGCGACGATTGTATTGCCATTAAATCGGGAAGGGAAGAGGATGGGCGGAGAATAAATGTTCCCAGTGAAAATATCATTGTTCGAAATTGTCAGATGAAAGACGGACACGGTGGGGTTGTGATCGGAAGTGAAATATCAGGAGGATGCCGGAATGTATTTATTGAAAACTGTACCATGGATAGTCCTAATCTCGACAGGGCTTTACGGATAAAATCCAATTCGCGACGCGGAGGACTTGTCGAAAACATCTTTGTGCGAAATGTGACCATTGGGCAGGTGAAATTGGCTGTGCTTATGGTTAATCTGTATTATGCTGAAGGCGATGTAGGTGGATATACTCCCGTAGTACGAAATATATACCTTGAAAATGTGACTTCACAGAATAGCCGCTATGCACTTTATATAAAAGGGTATAAGCGATCGCCGGTTTCCAATATTTACATTTCCGATTGCCACTTTAACGGAGTAAGAGACAGCAATGTCCTCTCAAATGTTGAAAATCTGAATTTTATTGAAAGCTATATTAATAATCAAATTATAAAAGAGGGTCTATTTGAATTCGAAACTCAGGAAACAAACTATTATTCCGGATATGAAGAATCAAATAATACTAACCCGTAAATATTAATTACTTAACTTAAATTTTAAAGCTATGAGAAAGTTTTACATTTTGATTTTAACTCTTATGCTGGGTACGTTTACCAGCTATGGACAGAACGTGTTAGTTCTGGCGAGTGATCTTGCCGACGCCGATGTATTAGCCATTCAAAGTATGGTTGAGGATGCATGGGCCGGTATTACTACTGATTTGATTGATGTTGCCGGTATTGGCGACTGGGAACAATCAGTCTGGGAACAGTACGATGCAGTTGTTATGACTGAAAATGGGGGTTCTTCCTCACATGGGAATATATCTCCTGTTGGTGTTAAGGTTTGCCCGATTGTATCCTTAAAGGCCTATGCTATTAAGAAATCCTGGCCAGCATGGAATCTGATTGTACAAGCAGCCGATACTTGGTATCAGCAAGCAAAGGATTCTTCAGTAGCTAATTATGACTATGTTTATAGTGGAGTGGTAGCTGTAGAACATCCTATTTTTGGTGGATACTGGGGTGTTGATGATGAATTCGAATGGACCACTAGCTATAACACGGGTGAAGGAGGTGAAGCCCATATTCAGTGTTTTGATCTTTCTTTGTCTCCATCAGCTGAAGTAGCAGCTGCATCCACTATGATAGCTACCAATAAATTTGCTGTAGATGAAACTAGCAGTGCAGTTGATGGCTGGCTTTGGGTAATGGATGAAGTACCTGATTCTTCTTATAAAAAGACTGTGATTTGGGGAATTCATCATGAATTCCTAAACAATGCAACGGATAATTTCCGGATTATTCTTCAGAATTCGCTGGCCTGGGTACTCGATCATGAAATTCCAAATGTGTATGTTAGTGCTGTTGAAGAAACTGCAGCTAACGGATTTAATCTTTCTGTATATCCAAATCCGGCAGCTTCAACTGCAACTATTCAGTTTGAACTTTCACAGCCTGCAAATCTGTCGCTTGTTATTACCGATGCATTAGGTAGAGCTGTATATAGTCAGGAAGGATTGTATAGCGCTGGAACACAGAAAGTACAACTTGATGGTTCATCAATGGCTCCGGGAATTTATGTTTGCCAGCTGGTAAGTAATGGAACTACCCAATCTGAGATACTTGTTATTGAGTAGGTTTTATAGCAGTTTAGTTACATCGCATGTTGTCTGATTGCTAGCAGGCAGCAATTTAGGCGAAGAGAAAGGAAAATCCCACGCTCCAGGCGTGGGATTTTGTTACGATTGTGATTAGTTTCTAAAACAAATGAAACACATAGTAAAAATATTACAGGTAATCTTAGTGTCGAAATTAACTTTATATCTTACCGTAATTTATGCCAATCAGCCTAATACCTATGATTATATTGTCTCAGCTAATGGTAAGGGTGATTTCAAAACGCTGCAGATAGCATTTAATACCTTGCCCGACAGCAGTACAGAGCCTATTACCGTTTTCATTAAGAACGGAGTTTATAAGGAAAAATTGGTATTACCTGCCGGAAAAACTAACATTTTCTTAATTGGAGAAAACAACGACAACACCATTATTACCTACGATGATTTTTCAGGGCGTATTGTTGATGGAGATACACTAACTACTCATAATTCCTGCAGTTTCCGGATACTGGCCGATAATTTCAGGGCAGAAAACATCACTTTTAAAAATTCTGCAGGCAGGGTGGGACAGGCTGTTGCAGTTGAGGTGAATAGCGATAAGGTTACATTTGTTAATTGTCGTTTTATTGGAAATCAGGATACATATTATACCAATAGTGTTGGTAGAATATATATGAAAAACTGCTATATTGAGGGAACTACCGATTTTATCTTTGGTAAATCGATTGTTGTTTTTGATAGCTGCATTATTCATAGTAAAAAACATTCTTATATAGCGGCTGCATCAACTCCCGAAGGTTACAAATATGGCTATGTGTTCCGTAATTGTACTCTAACTGCCGATACAGGAATTACAAAAGTATATTTGGGAAGACCCTGGCGCGATTATGCCCGAGTAGTATTTATTAACTGTATTATGAATAGTCACATTTTACCCGAAGGATGGCATAACTGGAATAAACCCTGGCGTGAAGAAACTGCTTTTTACGCTGAATATAATTGCAGTGGTCCGGGGGCCGATCGGAGTAAAAGGGTTTCCTGGTCAAAAGAATTAAATCCGGAACAGGCCGAAGAATATATCCTGCTAAAAATATTTAATGCTGATTCAGCTTTTCCTCCTTTTCATGATGACTGGATACCCGAAATTAAACTTTATAAGTAAGTGAATGATGATGTTTTAAACATGATTTTATAAGCAGTATTATTTATAATTATTATAAATAAGGTAATTAAATGTATGTTTTCGTATACGTACACGGGCATTTTACGATATTTGGTTATATTTGTCGTGTGCGTGCACGGGAAAACCCTTAGAAATCACTCTGATATTGAAAAACTCAACAGAAAATAGGATCAGAATAAAGGATATTGCCCTTAAAGCCGGTGTGTCTGTGGGTACAGTCGACAGGGTTTTGCACAACAGGGGAGAGGTTGCCGAAGAAACCCGAAGCCATATTTTAACCATTGTTAAAGAGTTAGGATATACACCTAATATTTTAGCTAAATCATTAGCCTCGAAAAAATTGTACAATATTTCGGCATTAATTCCCGATGCCAGAGATAATAATCCATACTGGGAAAAGCCTCGTTTTGGAATTGAGCAGGCTTATGCAGAGATAAAGGATTTTAATACCCTGGTAACAGTTTACACATTCGATTTAAATAATAATAAATCATTAAAAGAAGCTTTTCACAAACTACTCGAAAGCCAGCCCGATGGATTTATTTTTGCTCCCCTTGTATATCAATCATCACTTGCAATAATTAAAGCGTGTGAGGAAAGAAGCATGCCCTATATATTTATTGATGTAAACCTTGAGGGATGTAACAATCTGGCTTATTTTGGTCAGAATGCAGAACAAAGCGGTTTTCTTGCAGCTAAGTTAATGTACTATGGCTTACCGGAGGAGTGCAATGTAGTGGTATTAAAACCGGTTAGCAAAGAGGGAGTAACACACCATTTACGAAAAAGGGAGAAAGGATTCATTTCATATTTCCTTTCAGAAGCCAATAAAAAAAGAATTCAGACTATTTCAATAGAAATAGATATTACTGAGGACTTTACAAATGTTCTTCATACGGCTATACAGAAGCCTTCAGTCAAAGGTATTTTCGTTGCTAATTCCCGGGCGTACAAAGTAGCACAATTTATGTATGATCAGAAAATTAAGGGTATCACATTAATCGGATATGATTTGATTGAGGCGAACTTGGATTTTCTCGAAAGGGGTATTATTAATTTTTTAATAGGTCAGAAACCTGAAGAACAAGGATATAAGAGTGTTCTGGCGCTATTTAATTATTTACTTTCGGGCAAGCAACCCGATCGTATCAATTTTAGCCCTATCGATATTATTATGAAAGAAAATATTGATTATTATAAAAATTTTAAATTTTAATCTATGAAAGTTTTTGATTTTTCTGATCTAAAGGGTAAAACATGTATTATTACGGGCGGAGCAGGTGTTATTGGTGAAACATTGTGCAGGGCAATGGCTTCGGTAGGAATACATGTAGCCATTATTGACCTTGATGAAGCAAAAAGCCATAAACTGGCTAAAGAACTCAGGGAAAAATATAATGTGGAATGTATTGGACTAACAGCAAATGTACTTCAGAGAGAATCGTTGCTTGAAGTAAAACAGATAATCGATAAAAACTTAGGGAAAGTCGATTTTCTGATTAACGGAGCAGGGGGAAATTCTCCCACAGCAACTACCCAGGTTGAGCAAATTTTGGAAAAGGATATTAATGATCTTGAAAATTCGTTCTTCGGACTTAAAATAGGTGGTTTTGAAAGTGTATTTGCTCTGAATTTTACAGGAACTTTAATTCCGACTATGGTTTTTGGCAAAGATATGGCTGAACGAAAACGGGGAGTTATTCTCAATATATCGAGTATGAATTCATTCAGGCCCCTCACTAAAATTCCGGCATATTCGGCAGCAAAGGCTTCCATAAATAACTTTACCCAGTGGCTTGCTGTACATCTTGCCAAGGTTGGCATAAGGGTAAATGCCATAGCTCCTGGATTTTTCCTGACAAACCAGAACCGCTTTTTACTCACCGATGAAAAAACGGGAAAACCTACACCGCGAGGAAATAAAATAATTGCCAGCACACCAGTGGGCAAATATGGAGATCCGGAGGATCTACAAGGTACAACCTTGTTTTTACTTTCTGAACTATCAAGTTTTATTACGGGTGTCATTATTCCGGTCGATGGAGGGTATAGTGCTTATGGAGGGGTATAAAAAATTGATAATGATTAATGAAAAATATTACTTATTACTCACTTCTCAATACTAATTGCAAATGAATCCACAGCAGCGACTCATTGATTTACAGCCCGAGAAAGCTTTTTTTATTGGAATCGACTCCGATGGATGTGTGTTTGACACCATGGAAATAAAGCATAAGGAATGTTTTTGCCCGAATTATATTAAATACTTCGAACTTCAGCCTGTTTCAAAATACGCCCGCGAAGTTTGGGATTTCGTGAATCTTTATTCAAAAACCCGTGGTTGTAACCGGTTTATTGCACTTATAAATGCATTTAAGTATCTGAACGAGCGAAGTGAAGTGCAAAGAAGGCATTTTAAAACAAAAGAAAACGCACCATTGGCTGAATGGACCAAAAAGGAAACTAAGCTTGGAAATCCAGCACTTGAGAAATATGCTGCCGAGAACCATGATCCTTTCATCGATTTATGCCTCAAATGGTCAAAAGCAGTGAATGCCGACATTGAAGAAATGGTACATGGGATTTCACCCTTTCCTTTCGTAAATGAATGTTTGAATGCTATTTCGGGCAGAGCCGATACTATTGTGGTATCGCAAACACCTCTTGAAGCACTGGAAAGAGAATGGAAAGAGAATAATATTGATTCATATGTTAAATTAATTGCAGGACAGGAATATGGTACCAAAACAGAACATCTGAGGTATGCGGCCGGGGGTAAATACGATCCAGAAAAAATGCTCATGATTGGAGATGCTCCAGGCGATTTAAAAGCAGCTCAAACAAATAATTCACTTTTCTTCCCGGTTAATCCTGGCAATGAAGAAGAGTCGTGGGAACGTTTATATGAGGAAGGATTAGAAAGATTTTTTAAGGGTACTTATAAGGGTGCTTATCAGGAAGATCTGCTCAAGGAGTTTGAAACATATCTTCCCGAAAAACCTTCATGGGAAAATTTGTAGCGATCATTATATATAATTTATATATCTTGAAGGCTCATATTTAAAACGGATTATGATTTATTATCAGAAAGGTTCAGAAGATACAATACTAACAACCGACAAT
>CAYMQP010000067.1:0-14761 GCA_964392505.1 uncultured Bacteroidales bacterium | reverse complement strand
GGTTTAATGGATTTGCTGAAATTTTTCGGAGCATAATCGTTTAGATATACAGCAATAGTAAGCCCAATGGGCAGGGCTACAGCAATAGCGATAAAAGTTGTAAGGATTGTGCCGGTAATTAATGGCAGAATACCAAAATGTTTTTCAGTATAAAGGGGCGCCCATTTAGTATCGGTTAAAAAATCAATAATGGAAACCTCTTTAAAAAATGAAAATGATTCGGCAAAAAGGACCCAGATAATTCCAATAGTCGTTAAAATAGTTATAAAGGCACTAAAGAACAGCGCCTTTTCTATTATTTTCTCTTTTAATTTCCTCATCAACCGAACATCTTCAAATCATTAGTTTGCTCTATTCAGCCTGTCCTGAAAATTTCTTAAATCGGGTCAATTGGTTTTCATATTCATCCTGTGGTAGTGGTATATAACCTACTTCTTTAGCAAGTTCGGCTGCGTTTTCAATATAGAAATTGACAAATGTAACAACCTCATTTCTCGTTACCGAAGTATTGTTTACATAGATAAATAAAGGTCTGGATAAAGGAGCATATGTTCCCTCTTTTACTGTTTCCAGCGAAGGTTTTATAGGTCCGTTTCCGTTATCGACACCAATAAGTTTTAACTTATCCTTATTTTCTTCATAGTATGCGAGCCCAAAATATCCTAAAGAATATTTATCGGTACTGATACCCTGAATACCCACATTATAATCGGCAACAGCATTATAATCGGACCTACTGGCTCCCGATTCTCCTAGAACAGCTTCGGTAAAGAAATCGTATGTACCATGAGCTGTATTCGGACCATATAAATGGATATCTTCTTCAGGCCATTCAGGACGTATGTCATTCCATTTTTTCACCGTACTGTTTACCTCCCAAACTTTTTTCAGTTCCTCAACAGTTATATCTTCTATCCAGGTATTTTCAGGATTAACCATAATAGATATTCCGTCGAGAGCCACCATGAGTTCTTCGTATGTTATATTATTCTCCCTGCACGATTGCATTTCGCTTTCTTTAATAGGTCGCGATGCATCGGAAATATCGGTCTCACCCCTGGCGAACTTTTTAAATCCGGCTCCGGTTCCTGAAGATCCAATAGTTACGTTAACATCGGGATATCCCGCACGAAACTCTTCGGCAACGGCTTCCGATAATGGATATACTGTACTGGAACCATCGATATTAATAGTTCCGGACAGGGTTTCTTTAGTTGATTTTCCAGGTTGATTTTTACAAGATATGACTATGAAGACCATAGTTGCTGTTAGTACTGAAAGTTTAATAAGCGTTTTCATATTTTATTTGTTTTAAAGATTTTAACAAAGGTGAAAAGTTTATATTAACTGAATATTATTGACCTGTTAACCTTATATTAATATTTGTTTATTGAATTGTCGATTTTCTGCATTAACCTAGAGTTACTAAATATTCTTAGAATACATATTGGAAATTCAGATACACGAGGTTTTTTGAATCTTTATCCGCATCGGTATACAGGAATCCCTGGTAGTCGAGTGCCAACTGAACATTATTTATAGGGGAATATTCTATTCCGGCTATAATCAAATTACCATCCTTACTCATGTTCCAGTTCTCCGTTTCGCCATTAAGCCTATTAGATGTCAGATTATCGAAACGTCCGAATAATTGAACTTTTTCGGTTACATTCACGCTGGCATAAAATGATAAGCCCTTCAGATTTCGGTCCTCCACATTACCAAAATTAAATTGAATGTTATGTTCGGCGCCCACACTTAAAAAATCATTTTTATAGCCTATAAAGTGGGCTAAGGTATACGTAGGGCCCGATTTATCGATATAATCGTAATATCCCCTGAATACAAGTCCTTTTGTTGGTTCCAGCGTTATATCTAATGCTGTATTCAGCGCTTTATCAGCTTGCAAATGTTTATATCCTTCACCATTTCGAACTGTAATATCAGCCGAGAGAATATCAAAAAATTTATAATAAACCATGGCGCCCAAATCAGCACTGGGTCCCATTTTTGTCCAATCCTGAAAGGACTTATATATATAGCGATGTTTCCAATATTTTTCCTGTATCTTAAACTGCTGCAGACTAATCATTCCCGCTTCTACCTTTAAACCACCCTGCTTATAAGCTACAGCAGCAGTTTTCAAATAGGCTGTTAATTCCAGCGAAGTACCTACTGTAACGCTGTCGTTAATATCTACTTCAGGTGAGCCTACATCTAATGTAATATGACCTGAAAATGCTTCCGACATAGAATATTTATAACCAAAATAAGACCGCTGGATTTCAAATGCTGTTCCGCTACCGGAGAGATCGGTATGATAGTTAAAATAAATTTTAACAAACGGTGAACCTGAAGGTTGATATCCCTCTTGAGCATTTGTCATTGCTAAAACAAGAGTGAGGGCTGTCGCCAGAAAGAAATGTCGTTTTTTCATTATAGTCATTCATTTTGATTTCTGGCGCTAAGGTAAATGGATGATGTAACGCTATAATTAAGCAAACATTAAATTAATGTTAAATGAAGAGGATTTTCAGATTAATTTAAGATTAACTGAAAAATAATTTCAGGTATTCGATACAGTATAAGACTATGTAATCATCTTAATACTATAATACCTTTAATTCAGTTTCCGATTTAATATGGCTGATTGAAATTGTAATAAAGGATCACTCAGCAAACTTATACCCTACTCCTTTAATGGTTTTGATGTACTTATCGCCAATTTTTTCCCTTAACTTACGAATATGGACATCGATGGTGCGGTCACCCACAATAACATTTTCATCCCATACCAGCTGGAATATTTCATCGCGCGTAAAAACCCGGCCAGGCTTTGATGATAATAAAAGTAATAGCTCAAATTCTTTCTTTGGAAGCATTACCTCCTCATCACCTTTATAAACAAGATATTTCTCCCTGTCAATAATAAGTTCACCTTTTGTAATAATCTCTGAATAGGGTTCGGAGGGTAATTCACTCCATCCGACTCGTTTTAACAAAGCATTAATCCGGCTAACTAATACCTTTGGTTTAATAGGTTTTGTGATATAATCGTCGCCTCCGGCTTCAAAACCGGCAATTTGAGAATAATCTTCACCCCTTGCTGTCAGGAAAGCTATAATGGTATTAAACATATTAGGCAATTCTCTTAATTTCTCACATACTTCGATACCATCCATTTCAGGCATCATAATATCGAGTAATACTAAATGAGGTGTATTTTTCTTAGCTTGTTCTATAGCCGATATACCATCTTTTGCCACAAATACGGAAAATCCTTCTTTTTTCAGATTATATCCCAAAAATTCCAGAATATCTTCTTCATCATCAACAATAAGGATTTTAATATTTTCTTTATTCATAAATATTAGTTGAATGTATATTTTTGAATAATTATTGATAAACAAGTAATAAATAAAAATAAAAAATAATTATTGATATTGAAAAATCAATATGCCGAAAGAAATATTACTATTCTATTCTTATACTTATGTGAACATTATGAAATAATTAAGTACATAATTAAAGACCAGAATTAAAATATTAGGCATAATAAATTCTTAAAAACTGAATTTTATCATTTATTAAATTGCATAAAAATTCAAGCTTTGCGTATTAAAATACAAAATGAATTAAAAATTGTATTATATGACCAGTCAGGATTATATTCAGAAAGAAGATACATATGGCGCTCATAACTATCACCCGCTTCCGGTTGTATTATCGAAAGGCGAAGGTGTGTTTGTGTGGGATGTTGAAGGGAAACGGTATTTCGATTTCCTATCCGCATATTCTGCAGTAAACCAGGGACATTGCCATCCGAAAATTGTAAAGGCGCTAAATGAACAGGCTCAGAAACTGGCTTTAACCTCAAGAGCATTTTATAACAATTGTCTAGGCGAATTTGAAGAATTCATTACTAAATTTTTTGGTTACGACAAGGTTCTGCCAATGAATACAGGTGCCGAGGGCGATGAAACAGCATTAAAACTTTGCCGCAAATGGGCCTACGAAAAAAAGGGAATTCCTGAAAACAAGGCAAAAATTATAGTGTGCGAAGGTAACTTTCATGGCCGTACCATTACTATTATATCAATGTCGACCGATCCTGACTCCTACAAAGGATTTGGTCCGTATACACCCGGCTTTGTTATTGTGCCCTATAACGATCTGGGTGCTCTTAAAAAAGAGCTTAATGATCCTAATGTGGCAGGATTTCTTGTAGAACCTATTCAGGGCGAAGCGGGAGTATATGTTCCGGATGAAGGTTACCTAAAGGCAGCTTACGATATATGTAAAGAAAAAAATGTATTATTCATTGCCGATGAAGTTCAAACTGGTCTTTGCCGTACAGGTAAAATGCTGGCCTGCGATCATGAGAATGTGCGACCTGATATACTAATTCTGGGCAAAGCACTATCAGGTGGCATGTATCCCATATCTGCCGTTCTGGCTGACGATGATATTATGTTGTGTATTCATCCGGGTGAACACGGTTCGACCTATGGTGGTAATCCTATAGCGGCAAAAGTAGGTATTGCGGCATTGAACGTACTTAAAGAAGAAAAACTGGCTGAAAACGCTGAAAAGCTTGGAACATTGTTCAGAGAGGAAATGCAAAAACTAGTCGATACTTATAATATGGTTGAACTGGTTAGGGGAAAAGGGCTCCTTAATGCTGTTGTCATTAGGCCTACGAATGGTATAAAAGCCTGGGATGTATGTGTTGCTATGAAAGAAAACGGTCTGATCGCCAAACCAACTCACGAGCATATTATTCGTTTTGCCCCCCCACTCGTGATAACTGAAGCCCAGCTTCGTAAAGCAATTGGCATTATTGCAAACACTTTCAAACAAATTGCTTGACAATTCATTTATAGTTACATAAAACGGTGCACCTTTCCAGGTTAGCACTGTTTTTTATTGTTAATATTCCCTAAAAAAATAAATCTCTACGAATCTCTGTGAATAAGATTATTCCTGTATCAACTTTTTTTTGCTATTTTTAGGTTACGTGTCTTACATAAACAGGAATGAGTTACAAGGTTCTGGTTGTCGACGATAACATTCACAACAGTAAACTTATAGAGGGTATATTACTGGCTGAAAAAGCAAGATATGATGTTTTTTTCGCTGAAAACGGTCTGGAGGGTTTCGAAAAAGCCCGGCGCATCCAGCCCGACCTGGTACTAATGGATATGCGAATGCCTGAACTCTCAGGTATCGATAGCCTGAAGCTGTTACAGGAAGATCCTGAACTGAAAGACATACCCGTTATTTTTATCACCGCTTATAAAACTGATGAAAACTTTGCAGAAGCTTTTAAATATGGCGCTTTCGATTTTATTACAAAACCCATCGATATTAATGAGCTGAAATCGCGAATCAATAAAGCTTTAAGTATTGGGCAAACACTCACCCGCATCCGATCAAAAATGTCGCAGTATGAGACCGAACGACAACTTTTAGAGCAAAAAGCCAGGATAACTGAAAATGCCCCGAACGCATTTATAATGATCGATGCAAACGGAAAACTTGAATGGGCTAATGAAGGTTTTGAACGACTTCATGAAATTCCTTTCGAGGATTTCAAAAACAAATATGGCGATAACATATACACAATTAAAACATTTAAGGATTTTACCCGTGAAGCCCGCAGATGTTTTACGACCAAAAAAGCATCGAGCGTAGAAACACGTCAAAATCTTCCTTCCGGCAGAAAATGGTTTCAAACCTTTTTTACACCACAGCTCGATCCTAATGGAGAGATTTTTAAACTAATTGCCGTTGAGTCGGATATAACTCCTATTATGATAAAGGAAGAAGAGCTTTTCAAACAAAACCGACGCATGCTTGCAATTACCGAAAGGCTTGAATATGCAAATGCACTGCTCGAAAATCAGAAAGAGGAAATTGAGGAACAAAAAAGGCTTGTTGAAGAAGAACAGGAAAAATCGGAACGCCTCTTGCTCAACATTCTTCCCTTTGAAGTTGCCCGACAGCTTAAATCGAAAGGAAAAGCAGGAACTCGTTATTACAGACATGTAACCGTTATGTTTACCGATTTTAAAGATTTCTCCAAAAATACCCGTGAACTTGAACCAAAAGATCTTGTCGCCATTCTTGATGATTATTTTGCCAAATTCGACGAGATTACCGGGAAACACTATCTGGAAAAAATAAAAACCATTGGCGATGCCTATATGTGTGCCGGAGGTTTACCGTTACGTAATAAATCAAATCCAGTCGATGCACTTCTGGCTGGCCTCGAGATAATGGATTATATGCAACGCCTCCATCAGCATCCGAAACCGGGTATACCTGTATGGGAATTGCGAATTGGTATACATACCGGTCCAGTAGTAGCCGGAGTAGTAGGAAGGAAGAAATTCGCATATGATATCTGGAGTGAGACAGTCAATGCAGCAGCCCGCATGGAAAATTTGGGTGAAGTTAACAAGGTTAACATATCGGAAACCACTTACGAATATATTAAGGACTATTTCGATTGTACTCCTCGAGGTACGTTGGACGCCAAGAATATCGGTGAAATGAAAATGTATGTAGTTGACCGGATTAAGCCAAAATATGCTGCTGATGAAAGAGGAATTCTACCAAACGAGGAGTTTATCCGAACAGTAAATAAGCTCTAATCGGGCTTATAACGCTCCCTTAAAATTCCAATAATATCTTCAATCCGATATCCTTTCGCCGTAAGGAGAACAAGATAATGGTATAGTAAATCTGCAGCTTCATTTAAAAATCGATCCTTATCACCATCCTTAGCTTCAATAATAAGTTCAACCGTCTCCTCACCTAATTTCTTTACAATTTTATTAATCCCTTTCCGGAATAGTCTGGTAGTATATGATCCCTCGGGCATATTCTTTTTTCGATCTTCGATCAGATTCTGAAGCCGGTTTAAAAATTCCATAAGTCAATTATTTAATATTTCGAAATTAAGTCTTTATAATCGCACCGATATACCCATGGCATGCAAATACGATTTTAACTGTGGTATCGTAATTTCCTTAAAATGAAATATGCTGGCTGCAAGTCCGGCATCGGCTTTGCCTTTGGTAAATACTTCAGCATAATGTTCCATATTTCCGGCACCCCCTGAAGCAATTATAGGAATAGATAAACTATCAGAAAGTTTGGCCATAGCTTCACAGGCAAAACCATTTTTTGTTCCGTCGTGGTTCATTGAGGTAAATAAAATTTCACCTGCTCCTCGTTCTTCAGCCTCTTTTGCCCATGAAAAAAGTTCCCTTTCGGTTGGTATACGTCCGCCATTAATGTAAGCTGTCCACTCGCCTTCAACTTCTTTTGCGTCAATAGCTACAACCACAAACTGGCTACCAAAGTTAAACGCTAACTGGTTAATTAATTCCGGATTCCGAATAGCTGCCGAATTTATCGATACCTTATCGGCTCCTGCATGCAGCAACGCTTCAATATCGGAAAGTCCGCTTATTCCACCTCCCACGGTAAAAGGAATATTGAGGTTATGGGCTATTCGTTTTACCAGTTCAACAAATGTTTTTCTGCCCTCGTGTGAAGCTGTAATATCCAGAAAGACCAACTCATCGGCACCCTGTCGGGCATATTCGGCACCTAATTCAACAGCATCACCAACCTCGCGGATATTGACAAAGTTTATTCCCTTTACAGTTTGTCCGTCCCTGACATCGAGACAGGGAATTATTCTTTTGGCTAGCATAAAATGATTATAATACTAAATTCTGCTGCAAAGATAGATACCCAAGTGCAATAATTAAAATGGAAATTACTTTAGTAATAGATAAATTATTATCTAGAAAAATAATACCAAATCCGCATAGTGGCCTTTTTTAATGCAAAGACATTAATTTTCATTACTAGTAATGATCCGTTTAGGATTTAATAGTTTTTTTATTCTGATTTCTTACTATTTTAATCTTTGATGGCTTAATAATTTAACGCTGATTTTGAATTGGCTGATGTGATTCATAAATTAGTATTGAATTCCATAAACTCTATATCATGACCCGAATACTAATAACCGGAATAATTTCCCTGTCGCTATGCCAGTTAGCTAATGCTGATAATCCTGTTTGGGGCCAACTGGCTAATCCGGGATTTGAGAATCAGTCTATTAAAAGTACTTTGTTTTTTACAGGTAATTGGCGAAACGAGGTACAGTTTTACGATTACAATCCAACTTCGAATATTGGATTATACACCATTTTCCCAGATGATTCAAGACATTTGGGTTGGTCGGAAAATTATGCGTACCGTGAATTTGCTGTTAATATCCTTATTGATGCAGGAGTCAATGTAATTAATATGTCGTACTGGGGCCTTCCAGGTACCGACAACTGGGCTTATTGGGCCCCAATGCAAACATCAACCGAATCGCACGATGAACTATTCGATGTTGCTTTGAACAAGCATATTTTAATAGCACCTTTTATCGAATCATTTGCAGCAACCGACAGTTGTGAGGGATTTTCATTCATGGATGATTTTCCCGGTACAGCTGACAATCCGGCCCCACAATTAATCGAACTAATCGAGGATCTTGTAGATCGATATCTCGTAAATCCCGAGAATGAACAATGGCCTGATAAATGGGCACGTGTATACGACCCGGAGGGAGTAGAAAGATATCTAATCTCAATTATCCATGTTGCGTCAAATCAGAGTTCCATTACTGATAAGATCTTCGCAGAAGGTTTTGATCGGGTAGCTGCTAATATTTATTCACATACCGGGAAATTAGTGGGATTTGCCCTCGATATATTACCACCTGATACCTATGCTCCAGGCAGTTTTAAGGCTACTCCCGGAAATACAGGTTCATGGTTGGTTCAACAATTTTCGGTACTTGCAATACAGTGTTTTATACCTGAAATATGGACTGGTCAGAGTGACGAGAACGCGCTTATTACCTGGAAAAATAACTTTGCCCAGGGATGGATAAATACCGGTATTCCCTTTATTCATGATATTTCTCCAGGATATGACGCACATATTGTTTTTCCAGGTTCACCTCTTTATGGAAATAACAGTTTATGGCGAAATTTACAGGACCAGGCCATTAATAATTTTGGAAGTGAGTCATTTACATTTAATGCCTGGAACGGTTATACTGAGGGATTTGCCAGTGTGCCCACAGAAGAATATGGTGATACAACCTACCAATGGGTTTGCGGAATATATGGCGGCACTTGCGGTAGTACTAATAAAATTATCTCGCCATCAGAAAAAAATAATATACATATAACAATTTATCCTAATCCATCATCAAATATATTCACAATAGACATCGACATTTCAGAGCCGAGCTGGATTAAAATTACCGTTTATGACGGGATTGGAAATGAAATTGAAAAACTGACCAACCGATTACTGAAACTGGGAAGAAATACTATTGAATGGCATCCGTCGGGATTAGATCCAGGAATCTATTTCATTTCAGCTGAAACAGAAAAAATTCGTGCAATTGAAAAAATAGTGCTGTTATTTTAAAATTCATGTACGTTGTTATGCGATCGTATAAACTTATACCTCCCTCATATAAAAGCAATATTTCCTTAGAAGAAACGCTTTTTCGAAGACGATCAAGAAGAAGATTTATCAATGCCCCAATTTTATTAAAAGAACTTTCGCAACTTTTATGGGCCGCTTATGGCATTAACGAATCAAGAAGAAATACATTAGCGGTTCGACCTCGTTTAAAGACTTCGCCTTCGGCAGGTGGGTGCTACCCGCTTGAAGTATATACAGTAATTGGAAATGTTGATCAGGTTGAGTCAGGATTTTATAAATACATAGCCAGTAATCATTCCATCGAAGAATGGCTCTCAGGAGAACTTCGAAAAGATTTAAGTTCAGCCGCGTACAATCAGGAATTTATCAGAGATGCCGCAATTAGCATAGTATTCACAGCAATATATGAGAGAAATACCAGACGTTATGGTCAAAGAGGTCGTGATCGTTATGTTTGTATGGATTTAGGACATGCGGGCCAGAATGTATACCTGCAAGCTGAAGCTCTGGGTTTGGGAACCTGTGCTGTAGGAGCATTTAATGATGAAAGAGTGCATAGTGTTTTGCAACTCCCCTATGAGGAAGTTCCTCTATATATTATGCCCGTAGGAAGATATAAGTGAGATAGTACTATTGTAACTTTCAATTTGGAACCAGCTTTTCTAATTCTATCAGAGAAATTTTTCCTTCGTATATGGCTTTCCCGATTATAGCTTCTGAAACTCCTAGCTCATTGAGTTTGTGAAGCTCATCAATATTTGTTATCCCACCACTGGCGATAAGTTCCATTTCAGGAAATCTTTCCATCAAATCCTTATATAAATCGAATGAAGCCCCCTCCAGCATACCATCTTTACTAATATCAGTGCAGAGAACCTGTTTAACACCTTTTTTCAAATACACTTCAATAAACTCGATAATATCAAATTCCGTGGTTTCCAGCCATCCCGATACAACTATCTTGCGCTCGTTTACATCGGCTCCCAAAATAAGCTTAGAATTACCATAACGATCAAGCCAATCAAAAAACAAATTCTGATTTTTTACCGCTATACTTCCAATTGTGGCCATTTCGGCACCACAATTAAAAACAATTCTCAGATCCTCATCTGTTTTAATTCCCCCTCCGAAATCAATTATCAGGTTTGTTTTTGCAGCAATCTTTTCAAGTACCTTCCAATTAATAACATGGCTTTCTTTCGCCCCGTCTAAATCGACAAGATGAAGCCGGCGTAGACTATGATTTTCAAATGCTTTAGCTACTTCAAGCGGATCTTCGTTATATACTTTTTTCTTCGAATAGTCACCCTTTTCGAGGCGGACACATTTGCCTCCAATAATATCAATTGCCGGTATAATAGTTAACATTTATCGATAAAATTTTTTAAAATTTTTTCTCCGACAGGTCCGCTTTTTTCAGGGTGAAATTGTGTAGCATAAAAATTATCTTTATGTAAAGCTGCACTGAAAGGAACAATATAGTTGCAGGTAGCAGCTGTATGTTTACCTAGTGTTGTATAGTAACTATGAACAAAATATACATATTTTCCTTCGAGGGATGCATCGAACAATTTTGATTTTAGCTCATATATATCATTCCAGCCCATTAGGGGAACTTTAGTAATATTTTCCATGCCAGGTTCGGGTTTAAATCGAACAACTTTTTCGTCGAAAATACCCAAACAATTTACATCATTCTCAGTACTATGCAAGCACATAAGCTGCATACCTAAGCATATTCCCAATACCGGCTGCTTTAGCGATTTTATAAGTTCATCGAGTCGGTTCTGTCTCAGATAATTCATTGTAGTACTCGCTTCACCAACTCCCGGAAATATTACTTTATCAGCCGTTAAAATCTTCTCCTTATTATTAGTTACTTCAGCCTCAATACCAAGCCGTTGCAATGCATAGTCGACCGACATGATGTTTCCTGCATTATATTTGATAATAACAACTTTCACAGAATTCTAAAATTTAAAAATTTCCTTTACAACATACCTTTGGTTGAAGGAAGTTCATAATTAAATACATCGCGTTGAATGGCCATTTTTATAGCACGTGCCATAGCCTTAAAAATAGCTTCAATTTTATGATGCTCATTAGTTCCTTCAGCCTTAATATTAAGATTGCACTTCGCTGCATCGGAAAAGGATTTAAAAAAATGAAAAAATAATTCCGTTGGCATATCTCCAATTTTTTCGCGTTTAAATTCCGCTTCCCACACCAGCCAAGGCCTTCCACCAAAATCGATAAGCACCTGTGCCATACAATCGTCCATAGGAAGTGCAAAACCATAACGCTCAATGCCTCTTTTACTGCCCAGGGTAATATAAAAAGCTTCTCCCAAAGCCAGGGCAGTATCTTCTACTGTATGGTGTTCATCGATACTTAAATCGCCGTTTACTTCAATGTTTAAAGAAACTCCGGCATGACGAGAAATCTGATCGAGCATGTGATCGAAAAATCCCAAACCGGTTGAAATGGAACTGGGTTTGCTGCTATCCAGGTTTAGATAAATGCTGATCTGTGTTTCATAAGTATTTCGCTCGACAGTTGCAGTGCGGGCACCCGCTAATAAATACTCATACACTTTAAGCCAGCTACCAGTCAGTAAAACGCAATTACCATGCAAACCAGCCTCTTCAAGTTCATCCTGAGTTATGCGGTTAGAAAGAAGAATGCCCTTCGAACCTAGGTTCTTTGCCAGTTGTATATCAACAAGACGATCGCCAATAACAAAGGAGTTTTCCAGATCGTAATCGCCTTCAATAAATTCGCGTAACATACCAATATTTGGTTTCCTGGTTTCAGCTTTATCGTCGGGTAAAGATCTGTCGATAAATACATCGGTAAAGACAATACCTTCATTTCGGAAAGCAGTGATCATTTTGTTATGTGCCGGCCAAAAATTCTTTTCAGGAAAAGAGTTGGTTCCCAAACCCTCCTGATTAGTGACAATAACCAGCTCAAAATCGAGATTTCGGACAATCAGATTAAGCGCCTGAAAAACCAAAGGAATAAATTCCAGTTTTTCCAGCGAATCGACCTGTTCATCTTCATAGGGCTCTTTTATTAGCGTGCCATCTCGATCGATAAAAAGTACCTTTTTCATTTTTCAAAGGCATTACTGTTCTATTCTATTAATTAATACAATATACCCTGAATAAATATTCCGCACTCAAATATATCACTCTTTTTACATCAAGTTATTATCAAGTTCTTCGATCGCTTGTATTAGCGCATCATTTTCAGTAGGAGTACCAACAGTAATTCGCAGGAAATCCTCACAAAGTGGAACTTTTGAGCGATCACGGACGATAATTTTCCTATCGGTTAAATAATTAAAGATCCTTTTGGTATCACGAAACCGTACCATTAAAAAATTTGCATCGCTGGGTAATATAGTATCAACCAATCTATTTTTCATCAGCTGAATTCTCAGTTTTTCGCGTTGTTCAAGGATCATTTTAACCCATTTATCTTTTTCATCGACCTTTGATAACCGTTTAAGTGCAAACCTCTGACTCAGTATATTAATATTGTATGGATATTTAATCTTGTTAAGCACATTAATAATTTCTCGATCAGCAAAGGCCATTCCAAGTCGTATTCCAGCCATTCCCCATGCTTTACTCAAAGTTTGCAACACAACAAGGTTTGGATAATTTTCCAGTTGGGTTAAAAAAGAAGATTCAACAGAAAAATCGATATATGCTTCATCAAGAACTACAAGTCCGTTAAAAGCTTCAAGTAAGTATATAATATCATCGCGATACATACTATTGGAAGTAGGATTGTTGGGAGAACATAAAAACAGAAGTTTGCTGAACTGATCTGCAACCTTTAAAATCTTTTCTTTATTGATCTGGTAATTATCATTGAGCAGTACTTCGCGGAATTCTACATTATTTACATTGGCACAAACCTTATACATGCCATAAGTAGGTTTTATACTCACAATATTGTCGGTTTCGGGTTCACAAAAAGCCTTGATAAGTAAGTCGATAGCTTCATCACTTCCATTACCAATAAAAATACGTTCAAAGGGTATATTTTTCAGTTGTGATATCTTCACTTTTAGCTTTGTCTGCAATGGATCAGGATATCGGTTTGCCCCGCTTTCATAAGGATTTTCATTGGCATCGAGAAAAATAGCATTATCCCCTGAAAACTCATCCCGTGCCGATACATAGGGAATCAGCTCAACAATATTCTTTCGTATAAGTTTACTTACCATCGATATATATTATAATACATTAGTTAAAGTTTTTTTTTAATCTGAGGGCAACAGCACGTTGATGCGCTGTAAGGTCTTCGGCAAGTGCCATGGTTTCAATGGCCGGACCAATTTCGCGCAGACCATCTTTGGTTATTTTCTGAAAAGTAATTTTCTTATAAAATGCATCAAGATTAACTCCGCTATATGCTTTAGCATAACCATTCGTTGGCAATGTATGATTAGTACCCGATGCGTAATCACCAGCAGTTTCAGGCGTATATTCACCAATAAAAACCGAACCAGCATTTCTAACTTCCTCAGCTAATACATCGGCGTTGGAAGTAGATATGATAAGGTGTTCCGGAGCGTATGCATTTACGATTTCGATCATTTCAGTATAATTGTGTAGTAGAAATGCTTTGCTGTGCTCAAGCGATTGCAATGCAAAATCTTTTCTTGGAAGATCACCCAGCTGTTTTTTAAGCTCGTCCTGGACTTTGATAATCATCTCATCCGAATTTGTAATTAATAATACCTGACTATCGTTACCGTGTTCTGCTTGCGATAGCAAGTCGGATGCAATAAAAACAGGATTAGAATTTTCATCGGCCAGCACAGCTACTTCTGATGGACCCGCAGGCATATCGATGGCCACTCCCTGGCGTGCAACCAGCTGTTTTGCAGTCGTAACATACTGATTTCCAGGACCGAATATTTTATAAACTCTCTGAACCGATTCAGTCCCATAGGCCATGGCCCCGATAGCTTGTATGCCTCCGATTTTAAAAATTTTGTCCACTCCAGAAATTCGAGCAGCATATATAATTGCCGGGTTTAATTTACCATTTTGTCCCGGAGGCGAGCAGAGTATGATATCGGAACAACCCGCAATCTTAGCTGGTATTGCCAACATAAGCACTGTGCTAAACAAAGGAGCAGTGCCACCAGGTATATACAGGCCTATTTTCTCAATAGGAACAGCCTTTTGTTTACATATAACTC
>CAYMQP010000066.1:11759-14764 GCA_964392505.1 uncultured Bacteroidales bacterium | reverse complement strand
CCGTCATGTTAACTTCCTCAAGGGTCATAGTTTTTAAAAAAGAACCGCATATAGCTGATCCCACCATTCCCCATCCAAGGGCCCAGAAAATAGCTATCCAAAAAAGAGCTAAACCGACTTTCTGTTTATTCATTTTTTATGATTTTGATATTTCTATGCAAATTATCGATTTGACCAATAAAAATCAATTAATACTCATTAATTATTATTCTGAATTGTATATATATATTAATTTTTGATTCAATATAATTACTATTCTTATCGTTGCATCTAATAATTATAACTATTGTCATTAAGTTTAAAAAAACGGATTATTCATTGATTTTGAATTATGTCGATTTATTCTATGTAAAGCTCATCTTGTTTAAAACAGGATTTCTCATGAAATAGATTTTTGCTAATTTTCTAACTGGATGAAAAGAGAAATTAACCAATCAATAATTGAAAAATTTCAACATGGCGATCCAAAAGCTTTCCGGGCCATTTTCAATGTACTTTATGCTATAATGTTTTCATTTGCGCGAAAATACTTGAACGATTCCATTGAAGCCGAAGATATGGTACAAGAGGCATTTATCGAATTATGGAATCAGAAAGAAAAATTCCAGAATCCGGATCAGTTAAAATCATTCCTGTATATTACTGTGCGCAACAAATGTCTAAACCGAATCAAGCATTTACAGGTCAGGGTAGAATATGCACAGAGTTGTGAAGGTGAAACACATGACGCTTTGAATTTTGAGGAGGAAGTCATTAAAACCGAATTTCTAGCGCAACTTAAAATGGTTATTGATAATTTACCAGTTAAACGAAAAAAGATTATACTTCTGAGTATGCATGGTTGTAAAAATCAGGAAATAGCCGAAGAACTGAATATTTCAATAAATACAGTCAAATTACATAAGAAGATTGCTTACCAGGAGCTTCGTAGAGGATTATCTTCATCGCTTCCTATTCTTATCTTATTCACTTCTTTTTTTTCTTAACAATATACCCGTTTTCGAATTTCGGTTGTATTAATAGTAGAATACATGTAAAATCATACGAAAATGGATGATTTGAAAATATTATTCCGTATCGCCGAGCTTATAGCCCGGGAACAGATGGGAGATATCACTCCCGAAGAAAAAAAGGAAGTCGAAGACTGGCTAAGTGAGGATGAGCGCCACAATGCTATCTATCTTCAGTTAAAAGAAAGCGAGGATATTTTTAAATCGTTAACTTCTCTTGATGCGGTTGATACGAATAATTCCTTTAAAAATACCTGGGATAAAATCAGGCAGATTGAACATAAAAACAGAAGAACTTTTACTTTACCAAGAATAATCAAATATGCTGCAGCTGTTATAATACTGGTTGCCGGTTCTCTTACAATCTATTATACAGTTCAATCAATATCTCAAAGGAACAATCATAAGCTTAGTGAAATTAAACCCGGAACCCAGAAAGCTATATTAATTACTGCCGATAACCAGCAAATTGAGCTGGGTAAAAGAGGAGTCAAACAACTCTTCAGAAATCGAAAAATGAGTATTATTGATACAGCACAGACGCTGACCTATGAAATAGTTAACGACATTGAGGTAGTATCTCCTGAAATTGAATACAACGAAGTAATTGTACCGCGAGGAGGCGAATATACCCTGGTACTGGCCGACGGATCGAGGATTAAATTAAATGCCGATTCACGTTTGAGGTATCCTGTTACCTTTAGTACTGATACGCGAGAAGTGGAACTCCAGGGAGAAGCTTTCTTCGAAGTCAGGAAATCAGATAGAAAACCGTTTCTTGTTCACACAAACGGAATGGCAATACAGGTTTACGGAACTGCCTTTAATGTGTCGTCATACAATAATGACAATATAACACAGACAACACTTGTATCCGGGAGCGTTGGTATTCAATTGACTTCAGATCAATCAGCATCAGAAATCAAATTGAAACCGGGAGAACAGGCAAACTTCAATAAATTGACCCATAAAATTGAAAAGCATGAAGTTGATATTGAGCTATATACGGCTTGGGTTGATGGAATATTCATGTTTGAAAATGAACCTATCGAAAATATACTTAAAAAATTATCTCGCTGGTATGATTTTGAGGTCAGATTTGAAAACGAAGACCTTAAAAAAAGATCCTTTACGGGTGATTTGAGAAGATACGATAACATTTCTACTATTCTGGAAATGATCTCAATTGCTTCTGACCTGGAGTTTAAAATAGAGGGCAAAACTGTAATTATTTCAAAATCAAAATAAACCTGAGCATGCTGCAACATGCTTTTAATTAAATATTTATAAATTTTAACGCGAATTAAATTATGGAAAAAAGCAAGTTTACATCACAGAGAAAGTGCAGGACTTTTGCATGGATTAAGTTTCATGTTCTCAAGGTTTTTGCCATTAGTATGATTTTACATTTTTACCTAGATTCACTGTATGCCCAACAAACACTCATAACAATTAGAAAAGAACATGTGAATCTCTCTGAAATACTTCTTGAGATCAAACATCAGAGTGGTAAAAGTATACTTTTTAGTAACGACGTTATTGACCGGTATAAGGATGTATCAATAAACAAAAAGGAAATTACTGTCGAAGAAGCTCTTAATGAATGCCTTAAAGGGAAGGAGCTGCAGTATAGAATTGTTGATGATGTCATTATAATCGAGCCAAAGAGTACTAAAAAAAATACAGACAACAATTCGGGTGAGCTGTTACAAACTATTAGAGGGCAGGTGGTAGACCTTAATACAGGTTTTCCTTTGGTTGGGGCTAATATTGTTTTGCTGGAATACGAGCCTCGTAAAGGGACCATCAGTGATATAAACGGTTATTTCGAAATGAATTCGGTCCCTGTTGGCCGACGAAGTATTGAAGTAAGTTATATGGGATATAACAATACTGTTATTAGAAATTTATATGTAATATCTGGCAAGGAAACAGTGCTATTGGTAAAGCTCGAAGAAAAAGTCTTTCAGGGAGAAGAAGTTATTTTCAGGGCCA
>CAYMQP010000066.1:2291-11749 GCA_964392505.1 uncultured Bacteroidales bacterium | reverse complement strand
AAGATAAGCCGATAAATGAAATGGCACAAGTCAGTGCACGTTCTTTCACGGTTGAAGAAACTGAACGATATGCAGGAAGTGTCGGGGATCCTTCCCGTATGGCATCAAGTTATGCGGGTGTACTCACTTTAGGTACACAGATCAACGATATTGTTATACGGGGTAATTCTACAATAGGCATGCTATGGAGAATGGAGGGGCTCAGAATACCCAATCCGAATCATTTTGGTGATTTGTGGTCGACCGGAGGAACTTCGAGTATGATAAATAACAATGTATTGAGTAACTCAGATTTTTACACGGGAGCATTCCCGGCTGAATTTGGCGATGCCCTTTCGGGTGTGTTTGATTTAAATCTGCGAAAAGGAAATACCGTTAAAAGGGAGTATTTAGCACAAATTGGTTTTGGTGGATTGGAATTTGGTGCAGAAGGTCCTTTCGTGAAAGGCGCAAGAGCATCATACCTGGCCAATTATAGGTATTCAACTATGGGAATCTTTGATTTGTTAGGTCTTGATATTGGAATCTTCACAGTACCTTCCTATCAGGATTTGACTTTTAAGATTGATGTTCCTACTCGTAAGCTTGGAAAATTTTGCCTCTTTGGGCTCGGAGGTCAAAATAGCCTGAAAAGTGAAGATATTGATCCTGAGGAAAATAAAATTGATATTACGAAACTGGTTTCCTTTACGGGTTTTGCAGGTTTGAATCATTTGTATTTCTTAAACGAAAATTCCAGTATATCTACAAGTATCGGACTTTCGTCAACCGAACAAAAAACGTTACTCGATACCAGAGAAAATGATGTGATTGATGACTTTTACTGGGATAAAAATGCAGAATCAACAATAGAATTTTCAATTGAATACAAGAATAAAATCAACTCGAGGAATATAGTTAATATAGGTTTCGATTATTTTAGTTCCGCTGTAACATTTATCGACAGCGTATATCTGACAGAATATGATATATTCATTCATAATAAAGATGTAAATGGAACCGATCCGCTTATCCAATCTTTTGCACAGCTAAAACACCGATTTTCTGACCATTTATGTGCTGTTGGAGGAATTCATTATCAATATTCGAAATTAGGGAACGATTATTCTGTTGAACCCCGATTTAGTCTGACATGGGATTTTCTGCAAGGTCAATCGCTTAATCTTGGTTTTGGTGTTCATTCAAAACTGCAGCCGAAGTTTGTATACCATTATGAAATACTCACTGATACAGCTAATAAGGTTTATACAAAACCGAATGAAGATCTGAAAATGACTCGAAGCAAGCATTTGGTCCTTGGGTATAATTATTTATTTAACAGTAATCACAGGCTTATAATTGAAGGTTACTATCAATACCTGAGCAATATTCCGGTGGAAGATGATAATTCCTATAAATCGTTAATAAATTACGGCTCTAGCTTTTCGGATTACGAGTATAAAGGCCTTGTCAATAAAGGTGTTGGTTATAATTATGGTCTGGAACTTACACTTGAAAGGTTCCTTGCAAAAGGATATTATTACCTGTTTACCTTATCACTTTTCGAATCAAAGTATAAAGGCAGTGACGGAATTTTAAGAAATACACGGTTTAATGCGAATGCAATATGTAACCTGCTTGGAGGGTATGAATGGTCTGTCGGGAAAAATAACACAATCGGTTTTGATCTTAGAGCCATTTTTGCCGGTGGTGAACGGAAGATTCCATTGGATTACGAAGCTTCTGCGGTCAGGCAACAAGCAGTGTACGACATACCCAATGCGTATAACCAAAGATTTAAAAACTACTTCAGGTTAGACACAAAATTTTATTTCACTATAAATAAAAGGACTAGTCATATGATAGCAATTGATATAATAAATGTTACCAACCGACAAAATCATTTTAAAGCTATTTATGATGAAGATATTAATGATTATGAGGAAGTCTCAACCCTAAGCATACTTCCCACTTTTCTGTGGCGATGGAATTTTTGAATCAGTTTTTTTAAAATAATAATAAAAAACGGAGCATGCTGCAACATGCTCCGTCCGATAAATAAAATGAAATTTAATAAATCTTAAAGCAATTTAAAGTTATGAAAAAAAACCAAATCAAACCAGATAAAAAAATTAGTTACCCGGCCATCATTCATAGTACCTCAGTAAACAGAATACTTTTGCTTATTGTTATACAAATTTATCTCAGCACAGCGTTTTCCCAGCAAAACCAAATCAGCATAACAAAAGAGCATGTGAGTCTGGCTGAGATATTGCTTGAAATAAAAATGCAAAGTGGTAAAAGTATTTTGTTTAATAACGATCTGATTAATACTTATAAGAATGAATCAATCAATATCAAAAATGCAGATCTCGAAGAAGCTTTAAAGCAGTGCCTGGAAGGGAAAAACCTCAAATTCAGAATAGTGGATGATGTAATAATCATTGAACCTGAAAGTGAGAAAAGTAAAAAAGAAATAACAGCCGAAGCTATTGTGCAAACTATAAAAGGATCTGTTTTCGACGCAGATTCAAAAATACCTCTTATTGGGGCTAATATTATTTTACTAAATACTTCTCCGCTTTTTGTAACTATTTCCGATGTCGATGGCAACTTCCGGCTAAAAAATGTACCTGTCGGCCGATACAATATTAAAATCAGCTATCTCGGGTATCAATCATACACTGCCCGTGAGGTACTGGTTAGCAGCGGGAAAGAAATTGCTCTCAATATTGGACTCAGGGAATCGGTAGCCGAAATTGAAGCCCTCGAAATTAAGTCATATTCCAATAAAAGTAGACCCATAAATTCTATGGCTACACTGAGCTCAAGGCAATTGAGCATGGAAGAGGCAAACCGGTATGCGGGGGCTTTCGACGATCCTGCCAGGCTTGTAACATCGCAGGCGGGTGCTTCATTTGCCAGTGTAAGAAGTAATGGAATAGTAATCAGAGGAAATGCTCCCAAGGGATTACTTTGGAGGCTGGAAGGGATACAGATCCCCAATCCCAGTCATTTTGCCGATTTTATTTCGCTGGGTGGTGGGGGAGTCACAGCTCTGAGCAGCCAGACAATGGCCAATTCCGACTTTTTTACAGGTGCTTTTCCTGCCGAATATGGAAATGCTTTTTCGGGTGTTTTCGATATCAATATGCGTATCGGGAATACTGAAAAACGTGAACATACTTTTCAGACAGGTATAGTAGGTATCGATTTTGCTTCCGAGGGACCTTTTATTAAGGGGAAAAGGGCTTCATACCTGTTTAACTACCGTTATTCAACATTGGGAATTCTGACTCCTGTTCTGCCCGATGAAATGGGTATCATCGATTGGCAGGATTTATCTTTTAAATGTAATTTCCCTTTGAAAAAATTGGGCGTTTTTACCCTTTGGGGCATAGGAGCCCTCGATAAACAGCTCAGACTTGCTGAGGAAGATTCAAGTCGCTGGGAAACAAAGGATGATCAGAAAGAATACAAGGCAAGATTTTCAATGGGCGCGATAGGTTTCAGCCATAAAATAATTCTGGGCGAAAAAACATATATCCATACTTCATTTGCTCCCACGGGGAACAGTTTTATTTGGAAACAAAAGCGTTGTAACGACAATCTGATATTGCAGCCGAAAACCGATTTCAGGGATTATAAATGGAAATATACTTTCGCCAGTTCCATCAACCATAAATTCAGTGCGATTCATAATAATAAAACGGGGTTAATCATAAACAGCTTACACTACAATATCGATACAAAAAAGGCTGAAGAATACGGCGATACATTGCAAACCTTTGTTTCGGAACATGGGAAATCGAGACTTTTACAATTTTTCACCCAGTCGAAATATACTCTTAGTAATCAAATGACTATTAATGCCGGAATTCATTCCCAGTATTTCACATTGAACAGACATCACACGCTAGAACCCCGGTTGGGAATACGATGGAATTTTCATGCACAGCATACAATTGCACTGGCCTACGGGCTGCATAGTCAGCTCGAAAATATCAGCCTGTACTTGGCACAACAACATATTGGAAACGAAAAAATATTGCCCAATAAAGATCTCGATTTTTCAAAATCGCATCATTTTGTTATCGAATACGAGATGAAGCTTTCAGATAACCTGATTTTTAAAATTGAGCCATTCTATCAGCACCTGTTTAATATTCCTGTCGTTCCGGGTAGCTACATATCGACCATCAATATTGATGATATCTGGAGTTTTAACGATTCACTGGTGAATTCAGGAACAGGAAGAAATTATGGTGTTGATATTACGCTTGAACGTTATCTGAACAGGGGATATTACTATCTTATCACGACCTCTTTGTTTGAATCAAAGTATAAAGGCGGTGATGGAAATGAATACAATACACGTTTTAACCGGAATTATGTTTTCAATATTATGGGCGGAAAGGAATGGTACGTTGGAAAGGCATTAAACAATATCATGGGAGCTAACATTCGCTTTACTTATGTGGGTGGTGACCGCATACATCCTATCAATTATCTGGCAAGCACGGAACAACAGGAAATTGTTGAAGATCTTTCGAGGGCATATGCCGATCAGCTTCCTCCGGCACCTATTCTTTCGCTGTCGTTCAGCTATCGTATGAACAAACCTAGTCGGTCTGGTATTTGGAGTTTTCAGCTCATCAATGCTTTAGCTCACAAAGAATTTCAGGAATATGAATTTAACACAGAAAGCAATACAATTGAAAAAGTTGAGGATTTGATCATGATACCTAATCTCAGTTATAAAATCGAATTTTAGCATTTATTTCATTTCTCAGTTTTAATAAATTGATTCCAGGATTGCGTAATATTGAATTAATTTGAAGAATAATGTACTTTGCATTTGATTAGTATTATTACATGAGAAGCTGACATCAGGTAATTTTAGACCTGTAAACTTATGAAAATAAGAATTATAATCACTTGTTCTACAGTATTCCTAATATTATTAGGATGTACAGTTTTTAAAAATCAAACGAGTTCTCGATATATTATTTCAAAGGAAAATGGAAGAATTATTCTGGCTTACAAAGCATTTGAGGATTTCCTTAATACCGAGAAAAGCTGGAAAAAATTTAATGCATTATTACTCGAGGCCTATCCTGAATTGCTGGTGGTACATAATAAACAAATAGGATGGGGGGCAATCGATTCAGTTAAATTCAAAGAAGAGGTTACGAATTATAAGATGGAAGACTGGGAACATTTGTTTCCAAGGTACACTGAAGAATCGGCAAGTAGGTTATACGATACCATAATTGGAAACGCCCATAAAATACTGGAACCAATTAATAACAATCCCGTAGACCTGTGTCTTTTCTTACCCTATGGCAGTTGTTTTATCGAACCCGGGAAGGACAGGAGTACCATTTTTATTTCGTTACGTATCGACACAGCCGATGTAGAAAAAATAATGGCACATGAATATGCTCATAATTTACATTTTCAGCGACGCCCTGAAGAACCTATGACATTAAAACGAGAACTTGTATCGGAAGGTATGGCTGTTTATTTAACAACTTTAATTATTACTGGGCTCGAATTGAAGAATGCTATTCCGTTTATGTCTGGATCGTCGGTAGAATGGTGTTTTAAGAATGAACAACTGATTAAAGATTCAATTCAATCTGAACTTAACGATTCGAGTGAGAATTTTATTTATAAGTATATCGCCGATGGAAGTATTGCCAAGCCTCCCGAAGGATTTGTCCAGAAAACAGCTTATTTTACAGGGTACCGTGTAATCGAGGCATGTATAGAAAAGGGAATGGACCTGGAAGAAATTTGCTTGCTGAATTCAGATTCAGTTATAGCAAAAAGTGGTTATTTTAACTGAAACTATATTGCGAGATTCATAATTTTTAAAACCAAAAAACCAATTGTAAGCGATTAAAGTTTTGTATTCTCTAGGTGTAAAAAAACGAATGATACTATATACTTTATTGTCGATGCTATCAATGATGAGAAACTAATTCTCAATATGGCCTGATAACATAAAACCAGGCAACTTGTCGTTATAATCTGTGTACTTTTCACACAAAGAAAGCTATGAGATACCATCATTATTACATACATTTTCTTATCTTGTGGTTTATAAAGCATTTAAGTATGCATCAAATCCAATCGTTAAAAATCTTTTTAAATTCTTGTCATATGAAAACAGCAGTTAAGTTCTGTTTAGGCTTTGTTTTAATAGTAGCCTGTCAGTCGTCGCATAAAAATTATTCTGTTTCGCCCGATATGATGGAAGCAGGAGATATTTCGCTTGCTGAAGAAAAAACCATATCAGCCGAAAGTGAATCTATTCCTGAAGCTCCTGAACAGGTAATTAAATGTCCAGATAAAATAATTAAGGAAGCTGATATAAAATTCGAAGTGGAGAATTATAAAAAAGCCAAAAAGGAAATCGACAGTCTGGTAAATGGTTGGGGAGCTTACATCTCGAGTGAAGACGAAAATTATTCGAGTTACCAGGTAACCAATACTATCGTAATACGAGTACTTAACAGGAATTTCGAAAAGTTACTGGATGCTATTGGTAATACTTCAAAAAAAATCGATTATAAATCCATTAATTCAGTTGATGTAACAGAAGAGTACGTGGATATTGAATCGCGATTAAAAACAAAAAAGGAAGTGGAACAACGTTATCATGAAATACTAAAACGGGCTAATACCATAGAGGATATTTTAAAGGTCGAAAATGAAATTCGGGTTATCAGGGAGGAAATTGAAGCAGCAGAAGGCAGACTAAAGTACCTCGATGATCGGGTTTCGTTTAGCACCATTACCCTGACAATATATCAACAACTGGAGTTTAAGTATAAACCCGACAAGGAAACACGCTTCTTTACCCGGTTATACAGGGGACTGGACAAAGGCTGGAAAGGATTACTTGCATTTATCGTTGCCCTAGTTCATATCTGGCCGTTAATAATAGCCGGGATCATAGTTTGGATACTACTTGTTTACTTCAAAAAGAAAAAGCAATCGAAGAAAACAGCAGAAAAATAGCCGCAGCAGGCATAAGATACCCGGTGCTGTTTACCCTGTCCTACGTACTATATGCAGTATCGTTTCTGCTTCCCACGTATAAAGGTGAGTCGATGTCGTTTTGTTGCGGAGGAAGTACGACGTATTTTGGCTTTCAATGCGCCCTGTTTGTTTTCGCTTTTATTTTCACTGAAAACGCGTTAGCATTTATTGCATTATCGCTACCTAATATTACTATGATTGCACTACTTTTTATACAAAAACGAATAAGACAGGTTTTTATACTATTTATCCTGATTTTCAATGCATGCAGCTGTTCGTACTGGTGGGTAACAGCCATTAAAAATGGCGATTTGGGTAATCTGCTTCCGGGCTATTGGTTATGGTTTGCCAGCATAATGGGTAGTAATGTAATTTTGTTATTGAATAAAAGAAAGACAGCATTGCTTAATTCTCCGTTAAAAACTTAGGGAAAAACTGTCATATGAAATACAAAATACTCTTCATACTGACCTACGTGCTTTTCACCGTATCGTTTCTTATCCCGGCATTTAACAGCAATGCTGCACCTTTAGGTTCGGGGCGGGCCGACGTATGGTACGGCTGGGCCTGTGCCCTGTTTGTATTCAAGGGTGTACTTGCTACATTCAACCTGTTGGCTATACTCCTCGCACTGCCCAACCTGTTTATGGTTATAATGCCTTTTGTATACAGGCACATAGGTCCGATTTTTATACTGCTTGTTCTGCTTTTCAATGTGGGCAGTTGTTCATACTGGTGGGTAACAGCAGTAACCGATGGTAATATTGCCAGTCTGCTGCCGGGGTACTGGCTGTGGTTTGGCAGTATTTTAGGTAGCAATATTATACTGCTTTTAAATAAGAGAGTATCGAACTGATATTATTTTAGATTGTATAGGATGGGTTTAATGAATAAGCTATTTATAATCTTACTTTGTATCCCCGTTTTAAGTTTTTCACAAATTAAAAAAAAGGATCTTAAAGGCGATTGGCAAACCAACATTTGTGATAGTATATTTTTTACAAATGATACTATTATGTTTTATATAAAAATGAATCCTTATATGCCAAAGTGCTGCCATTATTTTAAATGGAAATATAAAGGCTACAACAGGTTCCTTGTAAAAGAAATAAGCTCATGCAATCATTTGGGCAACACGAATTATCAATTATTAAAACGGAAAGTAGTACTCAGGCAAAAGCAATTCATTGACGTATTAACTCTTAAGAATGAATTTCTAACTACTTATCATATTGAACTTATACAGGCTAAATTGTCAGGCCTACCCGATAAGACCATTATGGTACTGACGAGAATAGAATGAAACTACCCACCGGCAATCAAAGCATTTGTGGAGATTATAGCGTTTTTCAGGATAGTATTATCAAATGATTTGAAAATTTTTTGCCATTTTATGTAAAAAATATTTGATATTATGTATAATATATTTATCTTAGTGTCAATAATATTAAACACCAAGTAAAAAATATAAGACAAATGGAAAAGAAATTTTTTAATAAAGAAAAAGAAATTATTACTGCCACAATCAGCATTTTGTTGATCCTAATATTTTATTCATGGTTTGTATATCAGAAGAAGGTAGCAGGAAATCCCGAAATCATTAACGACTTCCAATTCTGGGGAAAATCATTCCTATTTATGATTCCAATTATGGTTGTGGCATTAATTATTATTTTTATTGTGTTTGCCATCATCCATAAAATTGTAACCAACGAAGACATAAACTCTATTACAGATGAAATGGACCGGTTAATTAATTTAAAAGCTTTACGGGTATCGCACTGGACCTATTCATTGGGATTTTTACTTGCCATGGGATCGCAAGCCATAGGCATGCAACCATGGGTATTGTTTGTTACTTTAATATCTTCTTGCTTTATCGGAACCCTGGCAGAAGGCATAACTAAAATTTATTTCTATAGGAAAGGAGTATAAAAATGGGTAAGTGTTTAGTGAAAAATAATATCAGAAAGTTACGCTTCCTTGCAGATGAGATGACTCAGCAAGAGTTAGCAGATAAAGTTGGGGTTACCCGGCAAACTATTGTTGCCATTGAAAATGGTAAATATTCACCTACACTTGAACTTGCCTTTCGCATCGCTCATTTATTCGACACTCCCCTGGATGAATTATTCTCATACAACCCACCAGAAACAAAAGGGAAAAAGAAAGACTGAAATATTGAATGTGAAAATCAAATAACCTAACAACAAAAAAATGAATTCAATTAAAAAGAAAGCAAGATTAGCAGGTTTACTTTACCTGCTAATGGGAATAACAGGAGCATTCGGGCTGATGTATGTTCCCTTAAAAATTAATGTTATGGGAGACTCAACAGCTACTATAAATAACATTATGACTTCGGAATTCCTTTTCCGTGCTGGCATTTTAAGTCGTCTGTTATGTCAGACCATTTTTATTTTTTTAGT
>CAYMQP010000066.1:0-2281 GCA_964392505.1 uncultured Bacteroidales bacterium | reverse complement strand
CTTTACAGTTTATTTAAAGATGTAAATAAATCTCATGCAAGGTTAATGGTTGCCTTGGTTTTGGTTTCCGTTCCAATAGCCTGCTTTTATGAGCTTAACCAAATTGCTGCCCTGGTTCTACTAAGTGGTGCCGATTTCGTGTTAGTTTTTGCAACGGATGAATTGAATGCCCTGGTAATGATATTTCTTAAATTGCATGCTAACGGAATTTTTATTGTTGAGATTTTTTGGGGACTGTGGCTTTTCCCGCTTGGCTATCTTGCTTATAAATCGGGATTCATTCCAAAAATAATCGGGATATTATTGATTATAGCATGCTTTGGATATGTTGCTGAATTTCTCACTAATTTATTATTTCCGGCCGGAGCAGATATCGTTTCAAAACTCTTACCAGTTGTTACTGTTGGGGAGATCGTAATGATGTTTTGGCTCCTGATTGCAGGAACAAAAAAACATATTTCTGGTCCCGAGGTAACAGTTAATAGTTGAATTGAATTATACAACTACACCAAAATGAGAAAAAAATGAAAGCAATTGTGTACACGAAATATGGTTCACCCAATGTACTTGAACTAAAAGAAGTAGAAAAACCTGTACCAAAGGATAATGAATTACTGGTAAAGGTTTATGCGGCTTCTGCAAATCCGGCCGATTGGCATCTGATAAGAGGTAAACCCCTTTTCGCACGCATGAGTTTCGGATTATTTAAGCCAAAAACCACGATACCAGGAATTGACATAGCGGGAAAGGTTGTGGCAGTCGGTAACAGGGTTTCTGAGTTTCAACCGGGAGATGAGGTTTTTGGTGATTGTGGCTGGGGAGGAGGATTTGCCGAGTATGTGTGTGCTTCGGAAAATAACCTGGTTCTGAAACCGACCAATATAAGCTTTGAGGAAGCAGCAACTGTAAATGTGGCAGCCATTACAGCCCTGCAGGGCCTGCACCATAAGACAACAATACAACCAAAACAAAAGGTTTTAGTTAATGGTGCTTCCGGTGGTGTAGGAACCTTTGCCGTGCAGATTGCCAAATACTTTGGAGCGGAAGTTACTGGTGTTTGCAGCACGAGAAATATGGAAATGGTTCGCTCAAGTGGAGCAGATCGTGTTATCGATTATACCAGGGAGGATTTTACCCGGATTGAACAAAAATTCGATTTTATTCTCGATGCAGTTGGAAATCGCTCCGTTTTGGATTATAAAAGGGCACTTTGTGAAAATGGAATTTGTGTTATTGTGGGTTTTACAAATGTGGGTCGTTTGTTTAAACATATGCTACTGGGACCGCTGTTTTCAAGAAAAGGAGGCAAGTGTGTGAGTGTTATGGGAACAGCAGTGGCGAATAAGAAAGATCTGACAATTCTTAAAGAGCTTCTTGAATCCGGCAACATAAAACCTGTTATCGATAAGAGGTATCCCTTAAGCGAAACCGCTGAAGCCATTCGCTATCTCGAAACAGGACATGCCCGGGGTAAAGTTGTTATTACAATCACTACTTAATTCTTCATATAAAGTAGACTCAGTGGATAAGTATCACCAATTACCTAACAGCAAACACCGAATACTGGATATTGAACACCGGATACCGATTACCAGTCAACTCCTATCGATAAAAACTAATGTTTATCAGCCATTACCATCTGAAGAGAAATTCCTAACTTGCTCATAACTGATAAAGCGTTGATAAAAATCGAACATACGGATCACACGGTTTTGATCAATTAAAATGAATACAGATGAAGATCATTGTAATGTCAGTAGGAACGCGTGGCGATATGGAGCCTTTTTTGGCCATTGGTGAAATATTGAAAGAAAAGGGGCATCAGGTAATCTGTGCCTTCCCTGAGCAGTTTAGAAATCTTGCTGAAGATTCCAATATGGAATTTGCTTCGTTAGGTACAAAATTTATTGAAATGCTGGAAAGCGATGCCGGCAAAGATGCATTCGGAGGAGGTGGATCAGGCCTAAGGAAAATGATTGCTTATATAAAGCTTGCAAGCAAATCGACAAGTGCAAATAAGGAACTCCTTAACAAGCAATACGAATTAATTGAAAGCGAGCAACCTGACAGAATAGTATATAACGGAAAGGCCATCTATCCTATAATATGGGGATTGGGTAATAAGGGTAAGTATATTCTTGTAAGTCCTGTACCCTTTTTGCATTATGTGCGGAATCATACACATATGGCCTTCAATAGTAATTTTGGTTCCTTTCTCAATAAACTAACCTATTCATTAGCGAATTTCGGATTAGTCGTAACAGTTAGAATATCGTTAAAG
>CAYMQP010000065.1:7760-14848 GCA_964392505.1 uncultured Bacteroidales bacterium | reverse complement strand
CTGCAATAGCATATATCAGTGTCATAACCGATTCTGTAATACCCACTACAGCAATAGCCTCATCGCCCAGACGCGAAACAAAATACATATCACAAAGGGCAAAGATCGATTCCATAAGCATTTCCAGTACCATAGGTATGGAAAGCAACATAATGGCTTTGCTGAGTTTTATCTGCGTATAATCGTGATCAAAACCCCGTATAGCATCCCATATGTCGCGCAGCAGTTGTTTCATACGTAAAGTAAAAAGACCCCAAAACTAGGATAATTTTGCGAATCAGGAGATCTGAATTCATATCATTTAATATTAACTCGCTTCCAAACAGTTAATATGGCTCCGGTTATTACAATTGTTGCACCGGCAATTGAGACCAGAGTAAATTTTTCGTGTTCAATCCAATGAATATCAAAAATTATCAATGCTGCCAGGGCACTAAATGTAATTATTGGATTTAGTGTAATAATAACGCTGACTTTATGAGCATCGAGGTATTTCAAAGCATAAGCCAGCGATCCATAGGCAATAAGCGTATTGAGACCAAGAAATACTAGCACTGCCCATCTGCTAGGTGTTACATTTATAAATTCATTGAAGTTAACGAAAGGAATCAGAGCTAATGCGGGTAGGCTAAAGAGGACAAGATTTAACGCTATGGGATCGTATTTTCTAACGAGACTCTTTTGAAGAACAGCATAACAGGTCCACATCACACCACCTGCTATGGTAAGAATAACCCCCTTCTGATATTTGATTACATTTTCGGCCAGGACTACTATCTGATCATTATAAAATACAACCATACCGCTAAAAACCAGCATTATACCAAACAATTGCCGGAAAGTAATTTTTTCCCTGAAGAAAATGAACCCGGAAATAGCCAGAAGAATAGCCCCTGTTTGTATAAAAATTTCAGCAATAGCGGGTGTTGTAAAATGAACTCCAGTAATAAATCCCAGATAATTTAATCCAAGACATACAGAAGCAACCACAAGCATAAAAGGAGGTTGGACAAAGATTCTTAGTTTCGAAGGCATTATGATTGCATAATACAGGATAAGTAATACACTGGCAGAAAAAAATCGAAACCAGGTTACAGTAATAGGCGATATGGTAATTAATACAATTTTAAGGATGATGGGAAGAAATCCCCAGAGCAGAGTAGTAATTAACGCGAATAGAATTCCACGGGAAGTGTTTTTATCGATATTCATGTGATTGTGATGCAAGGTCGCAAAAATACATTATTATCCTAAACACTAAAATGAGTTTCATATCTTTGATATCAGCTTTAAAACTTCACTTTGCTGTATGACAGGAGAAAAACATTTGAATTCACTTATTAAAAATTTAAAGCCTTTAATGCATAAAGGACAATATGTGTTTGTAAGCTGTACTAAATATACCAAAATTCCGACAGAAGATATTATAGCTATGTTTCGTGAAGAAGAAAGTATTACGGTAGTATTAGAACGACAAAAAGCCGATGAGCTGGGGTGGAAATATACTTTTATAGCTGCCTGGATTACGCTAATGGTTCATTCCTCGCTTGAAGCAGTTGGTCTTACAGCACGGGTTTCGAATGCTCTGGCTAAGGAAGGCATCAGCTGTAATGCTATTGCGGCTAATTATCACGATCATATTTTTATTCCTTATCAACATGCCCAGCGAGCAATGTCTGTATTATCCAAGTTAACTTAATGTTTTACTGAAGCCGTTCTATTACAAAATCCCTTAAACTTAAATCTTAACGACGTATTTAATTTATAATCAGCTGGTTATTTTTATGTAATTAACACGAAGAAGGTATATCTAAATTGATATTAATTCCATTCGCATTGGATATTTATTAATTTATAATAGTCATAATAATGATATACCAACAGAAATACTTAGAAGGCTTTGAAATAATCGAATGAATTTATATTCGTAACTATGTATTCTGCTATTTTAATTCAAGTAGCGGCGCTATAATTGCGTGCGGAAAATCCGACTTCATTAAAGTTGTATCAGAAAAACCTTCCTGAATGGCTCTACGAAGAATATCCCTAACCAGTTCCGGATGTTTGTTTTTCAATTCATACAATGCCGAAAAATAATGCATATCCGGATTTTCAGGATCAATTAAACGATAAATTGCTAATATTCGTTCAGCGGTTTTCAGATCGTTATTGCGAATACTATTATTACTTAGAGAATAACATGTGATACCAAGAAATCCTTTTATACGCTTCAGTGCAAAACTTCGGTAAATATCCTTTTCATTGTCAATATTCTGATTGAGGGACCGTATCTCTTTTTCCCACCACTGTATATCTTCGTTGCGAAGGGCAGTATAGTATGCATTCCGAACGGCTAACTCAAATCGAATGCTTTCTCTGAGTTGATCCAGAGCATAATTGAAATCGTAACTATTCTCAATGGTATTCAAACGATTGGTAAATATTTTACTGCCGTTTTTGGCCATATTCCTGGCAATAAGTACAGCTTCAATAACGTAATTCATTTCCATTAATGAATCATACCTGTTCACCTGAGTTTTCTTATAACTTTTTATATGATCTTTTATCGTTTCGCAATTTTGATTAAGGCTTAGGTTCAATAACATCATACCCAATGCATTACTTAACATTTCTGAATCTGGCCAGGCATGAGTGTCTTTGGTAAATTCAAGGCTAAGATTTTGAGGAGACTGTTCAGGATTAAAAACGTATTGTGCTGCTTCAATAAAATTAAAATCAGCCATTCCTATAAGGCATATTACAGGAGCTTTAATTGCATTGAGTTGTTCATGCGTGGCCAGCGCACCGCATGAAATAATGCCTTTTACCGGGAAATATTGGGCATAATTCAGTGCCATACGGGCTCCTCCTGAAAATCCTGCCAAGAGTATAACTTTACCATCAACATATTTTGAACGCACGTCATCAATCATCGTATTTAAGATAGTAACAAAGTCACGATTACCATTCTTAATTGAACTAGAAGACAGAACAATACATTTAAAACGACTAGCAGCATATTTGAACTTTTCTACAGCAAACTTGCTGTTACCTTGCGGATCAATAACTATAAGCAATGGTAAATTACTACAGTTAGCTTCAGCATTGGGCGTATATATTTCATAAGTAATGGAAGGAGATAACTGACAGGAATCTGTTTTAACTAAGCCATTATTTAAATATAATTTTTGTTTATTGCTGGTACATGATGGAAATGCAAGGAAAATACATATTGCGGTATAAGAAATTATTATAAAACCTTGTTTCATAGTGTTAATCGAAAGAGGCAGTAAACTTAGATAATTTTGATGATTAACAATAAGCAGGATTGCAATAAAAAGTTTATTCAACCAATGGTATAGTAAAATAGAATACTGAACCTTTTCCTACCTCACTTTCTGCCCAGATGCTACCGTTATTTAATTCAACAAATTCCTTACAAAGAATAAGACCTAACCCTGTGCTATATTGTACATTAAAATTGGGCGAAGCACTTTTTTTGTCCATGCTAAACAGATACTTCATATCTTTTTTATTTATACCAATTCCGGTATCGGCAATTGATATTTCAGCGTTATTTAGCATTTTTCGTCCCGATAGATGGATTCTTTCGTTTTCCTCGGTGAACTTAACGGCATTTCCTATTAAGTTGCGGAAAATGGTTTTCACCATATTTTTATCGGCAAATCCCTTTAAGTCGTAATCGATATTGATGGTAACATTAAGTTTTTTTCCAAGAATTTTTACTTGCAGCAATTCAATACTCTCCTCGGCAATATTTCTGAGATTTAGTGTTTCAGGATTTATCTTGATTTTGCCTTCCTGTAAACGGGCCCAGTCGAGCAAATTAACAAGCAGTTGATAGGTGTTTTCAGTCGAAGTATAAATATTTTTGGTAATGGAAATGCGATCATTTTCAGGAATAGCACTATAATTGGTTTTTAACAGGTGCGAGAGGCCCATTATGGCATGAAAAGGATTTTTCAGATCGTGTGCAATTAGTGAAAGAAAGCGGTCTTTAGTGCGGTTAGCGACACGAAGTTTCTGTTCCGATTCACGAAGAGCTGATTCTGTATCACGTATATCGGTTATATCGGTAAATACACCAACCAATCCTATTTTTTGTTGTTGCAGCAGAATCGATGTTTTATAATAGAGCAAATTATGTATTTTCCCGTCGGGATATTTTAACCTGATTTCGGATATTTTCACTGTATCTTCACCAGACTTAATAGTTTTCTTTTTTGATTCCGTTTTCTGAAATAATTTTTCAATTTTTGTTTCTTTTAGTTCTGTCCTGCTTTTACCAGTAAGCAATTCAAAAGCTTCGTTACACCCAAATTCATTATTGATATTATCGATGTAGAAAATAGGGTGTGGAAGTGTTTGAATCAACGTATTCAAAAATTGGTAATGCATTCTCCTTTGTTCGCGGGCTTCAGAATGCTGAACTCTTGCACTACTGTAAATCCAAGTAACAGTAAGTATTATCAGAAATGCAACAAGGGCAAAAATTAAGTATTTTCTTAATACTGGAGCGTATATTAACTGATATACATGATGACTATCTCGGTATATCAGAAGTGTCCATTCTCTGCAGGGTTTTGGAAGCAGAAACTCACCTAAACCAGGCTGTGATAGAAAATAATCGCATAGATTAAACTTTAAAAACGAAAATTCTCCATTTTTAGTCCTGAAATGACCGCTGGTTTTTGAGCCTTGTATACTTTCCCATTCCAAAGGATAATATTGTGAAAAATTGCTGACAGCACTGTCGGGGAAGTGAAAACGCCACTCCATGGAGGGTGAAGGACCGATTAGGTAATATCCCTTATTATTGATAAGATACGATTCTGTTGTAGTAGTATTCTTGTTATTGCGTACTTGATTTAATAGATCATCGCCCAGATAATTAATAACTAGATAGATACGATTAGAAGTTTCGGGATCGTTTATATTCTTCCCAAATCGGATCATTGGAATGAATGGTATTTCAATAGTGCCGTACTCCACATTCAAGTCGAAAGGAGAAACATAAAATTCTCCTGGGCCCAGCGATTGCAGCGTTGTAAAATAGTAGCGATCAGCCTTATTTTGCAATTGTTCTTTACTATAAACAAGTACATCCCCATTACGTAAATCGAGTCTGATTTTTTCCCATCCGGTTGTATCGATTAGCCGAACCTGGTGATAAAGCTTGCGGTTTTTGATAAAGGAGTAAAAAATTTCATGCATATGGGCTGTATTCACAGGTTCATTATTATAAAAATGCACGATTTCAGGTAATTCTGAAAGAAAACAGATATCGCTATATATCTGATCGATAGTATTTTGAATAATTGTACGGTTCTCTTTAAGTAAATTTTCGCTCTGGATGTACTGGTTATTTTTACGGTTTTGAATTTCGACAACGGCAACATATACAAGTATTGCCATGAAAACCAGATAAGCAGGTACTAGAATGGTTATGAGGTTTCGTATCAGCGTTTTATTGAAGAATCTTTTCTTCATTTTCTATGAGAAAGGCACATACAGGCAATAGGTTAAGTTATGAAAAAAAATTAGATTCCGCTATACTATTGAGAATAAGTGTTAGATGATGATTACAACTTGGAATAGGATTATTTTAGACGCTTTTATAACAGATTGAAGATAGTGTTCAATAACAGCTATTAGCAACAATCGCATAATGCATTTTCAATATTTAGGTTAGACCTTTACCCGTGCATTACTGTTTTATTAGTTCCATTATCCATCCTCGCTTTAAATGAGGTGATTGGTGAAGAGTAAAGCCACATTCTGATGCAGTTTTTAAGGTTTTATTCCAGTTATTATGGGTAACATGTCCTTTAGGTTCAATTAAAAGGACTTTTGCATCACTTTTCATAGCTCTGTTTATCTGCTGAAAGAGTAATTTCTGGTCGGGAACTTCATGAACTACATGCGCCAATAAGGTAAAGTCGATTTTATCCGATAAATGCTCGATATTCAAAGAATTACCGTTCGATAGGATTAATTCAATTTCGTTAATTACACCTTTTTTAATTGCTCTGTTTCTCAGTTTATCCAACATTTTTTCTTGAATATCGACACAATATACCTTGCCGTATTTACCTGTCATTTTGGCCAGTGGAATGCTGAAGAATCCCATAGCCGGGCCTATTTCGAGAATTTTCATACCCGGAAGCACATAATAGCTTAGCAAGGCACTTGGATTTTCAAATACTTTTCGGAGCGGACTAGTTAACAGGTAGCCAATCCATACAGGACAAATATGTTGTTTTGTTTCCATGGTTTAAGTGTTTCGCCACAAAGTACCAGAATAAATAGCACAGGTAAAATATAAAATTTGCTAAACCAGAATAATTATCGGTAAATATCAATTTGGTGCTGGTGAAATGAAATAATGAGCCAACTGCCGGAAATCGGTAATGATCTGATCAATAAATCTTAACGAGTTGAATTTTTCGAAGTTACCATTCGGAACCATAGCAATAATTGTTCCTGCGTCTGCGTTTTTGGCAGCCTGAATACCCCCTTTCGAATCTTCAATAATCATACATTCCGAAACCGGAATACCTATTTTTGCTGCAGCGGCCAAAAACATATCAGGATGAGGTTTACCTCGATATTCTCCGGAATCGTAAATAACCTGATCGAATCGAAACCATCGTTCGAGTCGAAAAAGTTGAAAATAGAGTTTCACATTGGGGAAATATGAGGCAGTAGCTATGGTTCTTTGTATATTTTTTTTAACCAGATCATCAAGAAAGATTTCGGCTCCCGGTGCCAAGACACATTTTTCAGGATGGTCGAGGCAAATTCTTCGGTACATTTTTTCCTTTTCTTCATAAAGTATGGTTATCTCATTCTCTTTCAAAGGACGCTTCAGGATATAATGTAGTATTTCACGATTGGTAAAACCATGTATATGTTTATCGAGCTCGTCATTCGAAAGAGAATAATTATATCTGGCAGCAAAATCGGTCCAGGCTTTATTATGAAATGCGGTATCGTTAAACAGCGTGCCGTTAAAATCGAAAATTACAGCCTTTATGGAGTTTGACATAGCCTGTTATTGCTCATCC
>CAYMQP010000065.1:0-7750 GCA_964392505.1 uncultured Bacteroidales bacterium | reverse complement strand
CGTGGAGATGGTATTTTGGTTTTTACCTACCGGGTTTTCGAGAATTGGTAGCATGCTGGTAAGAGGTTTACGCATACCTTCAAGTTCAATATCGCTCAATAATAAGGTATGTGGCACGATAAAACTGGAAGGAACACCTACCAAACCATTACTACTTTTACCAGTTAACAATAATAAGGTATTATGTACCATGAGTGAGTCGGAAAAAACAACCGAACGCCTGAGCGATTGAAGAGTAAGATTTTTCAATCGGGTCGATCGAATCAGCGTTTCCTCTCCGGTTTCAACATCTACCTTATAGAAGTTGAAGGGTTTGTCGGAGCCTCCAATTTCAAGAGATTTGATTATGATCGCATAATCGAGCCCTTCGCTTTTAGCTATTTCAAGTAACTGCTTTTTCATTTCGTTCTCCGGAACCGGATTGGAATTTTGAATACGTATTACACCCGGTCCTATCTGCTTATTTAATCCGCGCATATCATAGCTGAAACGCATATGTCCGTTCGATTGAGGGACCTGGCGCGATGGAGTGCGGCCATTGAGCAATGTTTCCAGAATACCGTTCGTTACTAGTATTAGCTTTTCCGGGGGTATCACACCTTCAGCATCAACTTTAAAAGTACCTAATAATGGAGTATTCTGATACTCTCTCAGAAAAGGTTCGGCCGTTATTGTCAGGTCTTTGGAAATTATAGATTTGTTTATTCTCGATTGTAATGCATTATCAGCCTGTTCATAGTATATATTCATCTGATTGCTGCTCTGCAGGTTTTCACGCGAGGCTATAAGCGCATCAGAACCGGAGAAGAGGAAGCGTTCGAATGTTTCGGCTGCTACGTAGCCTGTTATTAATGCCGGACCGTAATAATTATCATCAAATCGTTCAGAGCTTTTAAGTTCCAATAAATTTTCAATCATTTTACGGGCATCCCGATCAATTTCTTCATTATCGGGTAGTTCGTCGGGTAGAAAAACTGTATATGTGATATTTCTGTTGAGGCGTTCGCTATCGTTCGAAAGTGTCCCGGCCTGCACCGATAGTGTGGTAATATTAAAGGGAAACTGAACTTCGGTACCTTCACTGTTGATAAAATAAACAGTCGATTGAAACACATTAAGCGCAACAGAAGATGCATATATATCGGGGTAGTCTTTAAATATCTCGGAAAGTATTTTTACCTTTTCTTCTAATATTTCCGTCTGATATTCTGGTGTTTTAGAGTAAATATATTTTTTAACCACAGGTGCGCGGCTAAAATCGGCAATTTCCAGATCTGATTCTTCGAGCTGTTTGTGTTCAATTTGCGCCATCTTATTTTTATAGGTCTGAGCTGCTGAAAAATATACATTGTTGGTTGTATGCCATAATGAACGCCTGATACCCAAATAATCATTATCAATGGGCATATCAATACTGGGTCGTATTACAGTTTCTTCAGGTCGGGCAGATGAAAAATTTTCGTCATTAATTTCATAATTACCCACCATAAGACGTACCCGCCAGTCTTTATATTTATGCTTGTCAGAAAGGATTAAAGAGCCAAGTGTTGCCATTATTTGTACCTGTTCAGCATCGGCAATGGTATAGGCTATAAAAAAAGGTTTATCGAGGTCTTTGGCATTTAATCCATGTAAATTCCTGTATAGTTCATCACGCATAGCACTCATGATAATACTATCGGCAGCAACCTGTGAATTAAGTTTGGCTTCAGATGAAATCAGGAAAATTGCGATAAATAATACCCAAAAATCAGTACTGAATCGCTTAAACTTGATACTTATATGCTTGATAATCTTCTTCTTCATTTGATTGATTTTTCGGGACTTGGCAATAGAGGTAACTGGCTGTCGTATTCTGGAGTTTTCTGGGTTTCGATTTTTCGAACCAGTATTGCCGGGGCAATGGTGGTTACCGGAATAAGTCCCGATTCGGCACCACAAAAACCAGTAAAAACTTCCCGTTCCGTTCCTGCTGCCAATATGTTCGAAAACATGGTAAGCGGGGTTCCTATCAGTTCAACACCCGAAACTAGTTCATCCGGTCTTCCATCGACATAAATACGATATACTTTAATAGGATCGATGTTAAAAACATTAGCACTATACCGGTCGGTAAATGTTAATCCTCCCACAACCTCCTTAAAGTAGTATCCGTACTTCTTTTTCTGTTTTTTACATTCTTTAATTAACATTCTCCGCAATTCATCATCGTTGTATGGCTTTGTACTTTCCACAAAGAGATTTGCCTGACGGGATACCGGAGCATAGCCTGGTTGTGCTCTACCGTGCCCGTTTGAATGTTGAAATTCCTGTATTGGACGTCGCGACATAAGAAAACCACGAAGAATTCCATTTTTAACCAGGGTAACCTTTTGTGCCCGAATTCCCTGATCATCGTATTTATATGCTCCAATAAGATCTTGATTTTGCCATTCCCATAGGGTAGGATCGGAATATACCTGAAATCCTTTGGGAAGCACTTCAGATCCCAGCTTATCTTTGAATGTCTGTCCATCGTCGAGACTTTCCAAACGGTGTCCTTCAATCCGGTGTCCGAAAATTTCGTGAAAAAAAACTCCTGTAGTCAACGGAGAAAGGATTGCAGGTCCGGCGTATGGTTCAGCCAAAACTGCCTGTTTCATACTCAATAAATCGTTGTAAAGTTTAGTAAAATCATTCACCATAGTTTCATGCGAAGGAAGATCGGATATATCGAATGCTGTATACGATTTATGTAATGGTAGTACTACACCACTGTTATGTCGGATACTTCCTACAAATTGTAACTGACATAACCTGTTATTCTGAACAATACATGTACCTTCCGATGAAAGCAGGAATTTCCGTTGTAGAATTACATTAATGGAAGCTTCGCTGTTAAAAACCAGGGAATCGCCACTAAATAACGAGGTATAATCTTTTAGTCGCTTTACCCATTCATTTTCATCAAAATTTAGATCCTGTTCACTGAAAGGAGGTTCGTAATATTGTGTCGGAGCTTCTTTTGAAAAATCTAATAATTTTTGAGCTGAACGCGAAGTTAGTTTTATGTTTTTCAACGAAGTATACTTACTGGCAGCATTCTTATAAGCCTGGTCAGTTACTCTCCAAAGAACCTGTTTTATAGCGTCAGGCTCATTCTCTAAAGGCAGATTCGTTCCAAAAACTTCCATTTGCTCCGACATGGAAAAATTACCCTGCAATTCGTGAGTATTATCGAATGAATAATCACCCACCCTTACCATAACCGTTAGCGCTCTGGCATGGGAATTATTTCTGCCTACCAAACTTCCAAACGAAGCCTGTAAAGAATAAGAGGTAATATCATCAACCTTGTAATCGATATAATAAGGTGCAGGATCCTGTTTGAAAAGTTCATTTACTTCACGGTCAAGTTCTTCTTGCAAGATTGTGACTAATGCATCATTGGCACGCAAGGAAAATATAACAGTGTAAAATACTATTAGTGCAACTAAATAATGTCGTCTTTTCCAAATTATCATTATTAAAAACATTTATTTTAATTCTCACAGCGCGATAAGGCGGCACAAGGTAGATATTAAAACGCAGATTTCAAACCCATTACTATTTCTTATTTTCTTAAGTTATGTTAAAAGAACCATGCTATAAGTTCGATGTTATTATAACCGATAATAACATAAATGGTTCCAATATTTTATTATAAGATGTTTTAAGATAAATTTTTTCATAAATGCAATAAAAAATACGGGCAATTCTAATCGCATATTGCATCTTTCGAAGGATTATCGTAATAATCGAACATTATTTTTATTTGTTCACTAGTAATACGCAATGCAGAGAGAGGTGGAATGTCATCACGACTGAACCACCCTACTTCAGTGGTTTCTATTCCTGGTTTCACAGATTGTCCAGAATCTCTACAAAGAATAAATAATTTGTAAACATGATAAATATCGGGAGGATGATTGTGCTTCATTTTATCGAATACGGCAAGTAATCGTAAAGGTTTTACCTTGATTCCAGCTTCTTCGTGCACCTCTTTTACAGCTATTTCAAAAGGTGAGTAGCCTACATCGGCCCATCCTCCGGGCAGGGTCCAATTCCCATCCAAAGCTTAGCGTACCATTAAAATTTTACCATCACGGAACACAACACCCCTTATATCTACTTTAGGTGTCTGGTAACCTTCCTCGTTGGCAAATAGATCCCGGATTTTTTCTACTGGAGTATCGGTGTATTCATTTACAATTTTTACACTTACTTGTCGTAATCGCCGATAACGATCGATATCGAATTTATTATTACTATAAGCAAGCCCGGCTTGTGCTATAGATTGAATTTCTTTTGCAATTTGCAGCCAGTCAAAATTCATAGTATTTTATTTAGTATTATAGACGTCGGCCATCGAGCTTATATTCATCCCAGCTCTTTACTTTTATGTCTTTAACTGATAATTTACAAATTCCGATAAGGAAAGCACTGGCAAGTCGCGCGTTTGTAATAATGGGAATATTGAAGTCTACCGCACTCCTGCGAATAGTATAATCGTTACTCAGTTCTGTTGAAGTCAGATCTTTAGGTATGTTAATAACAAGATCAATTAATCCACCACGCAAATAGTCGAGTGTATTAGGTTTTTTATCTTCGTCGGGCCAGGCAAGCGTAGTACTTTCTATGCCATTCATATTCAAGAATTGGGCTGTTCCCCGGGTAGCAAAAAGATTGAAACCTTTTTCGGCCAGCATGCGACAGCTGTTTAATAATTCAACTTTTGATCGCATGGGGCCTGTTGATAGCAGGATATTCTTTTCCGGGAATTTATAACCAACCGATAGCATGGCTTTTATAATGGCTTCATAAAAATCATCGCCTATACAACCCACTTCTCCGGTCGATGACATATCGACACCCAGTATCGGATCGGCCTTGGAAAGGCGTGAAAACGAAAATTGCGGAGCTTTAATACCAATATATTCCAAATCGAATATGGTTGAACTGGGTTTTTCTATTTCTTTACCAAGCATAACCTGGGTTGCCAGATCGATAAAGTTGGTTTTTAACACTTTCGATACAAACGGAAAACTTCGTGATGCCCGCAGGTTACATTCGATAACTTTTATATCATTATCTTTTGCTAGAAATTGCATATTGAACGGACCACTTATATCGAGTGCTTTGGAGATTTGCCGACTTATTTTTTTTATTCGCCGCAAAGTTTCGAAATAGATTTTCTGAGCAGGAAATACCATAGTAGCATCGCCGGAATGGACACCGGCAAATTCAACATGTTCGCTTATGGCATAGACTACAAGCTCGCCATTTTTAGCAACGGCATCGATTTCGATTTCCTTTGCCTGTTGAATAAATTCTGATACCACTACAGGATATTGTTTCGATACTTTTGCAGCCAGATTCAGGAAATGTTCCATTTCATCGGGATTTGAGACTACATTCATAGCCGCTCCCGAAAGCACATAGGAAGGCCGTATAAGTACCGGAAAACCTACTTCTTCAACAAATTTATTAATGTCCTTTATACTGCTAAGCTCTTTCCAACGCGGCTGATCGATTTTTAAAATATCAAGCAAACTGGAGAATTTGTGACGGTTTTCAGCATTATCAATACTCTCGGCTGAAGTACCCAGAATTTTCACTTTACATTTGTGCAACCTCATTGCCAGGTTATTCGGTATTTGCCCTCCTACTGATATAATAACTCCTTTTGGATGTTCGAGTTCAATAATATCAAGAACACGTTCAAGAGTAAGTTCATCGAAATAGAGTCGGTCGCACATATCATAATCGGTACTTACAGTTTCAGGATTATAATTGATCATAACCGATCTGTAACCTTCGCGATTAATAGTATAGAGCGAATTCACACTGCACCAGTCAAATTCGACACTACTGCCAATTCGGTATGCTCCCGAACCCAGCACAATTACCGATTGATCATAATCATTAAACTCTAGATCATGTTTCCTACCACCATATGTCAGATACAGATAATTCGTCTGTGCAGGATATTCAGCAGCAAGGGTGTCGATTTGCTTAACTACCGGTATTATTCCTCTTTTCAGTCGGCGATCCCTTACCTTGAGAAGATTGGTTTCGATGTATTCATTAGCATCTTTAAATACAAATCGGGCTATCTGAAAATCGGAAAAGCCCATTTCTTTAGCTCTTCGAAGTTCTGCATCGGGAAGTTCATCCAGTGAATTATATTGTTCCAGTACTTTCTGATGTTTTCCGATGGCTTTTAACTTATACAAAAACCAGGGATCGATTTTTGTTAATTCGTAAATCTGTTCAACAGTATATCCTTTTTCGAAAGCAGCAGCGATAACAAAAATTCTCATATCAGTCGGATTGGCCAATTCCTTTTCAATATCATCAAATTCAATATCGCGGTTACCAACAAAACCATGCATACCCTGACCGATCATCCGTAGTCCTTTTTGTATAACCTCCTCAAAACTTCTACCAATAGCCATAACCTCACCTACACTTTTCATACTGCTCCCGATATGTTTCTCTACCCCGATAAACTTATTAAGATCCCAACGTGGTATTTTACATACAATATAATCGAGTGCAGGTTCAAAAAAAGCCGGAGTGGTTTTTGTAATCGAATTTTTCAGTTCGTGCAGACCATAACCCAATCCAAGTTTTGCTGCTATAAAAGCTAATGGATACCCTGTAGCCTTCGAAGCTAGCGCACTGGAGCGCGAAAGCCTTGCATTAACTTCAATTACACGATAATCTTCTGATTGGGGATCGAGTGCATACTGAATATTACATTCGCCGATAATACCAATATGGCGGATAATTTTTATGGCCAGCTGACGTAAAACATGGTATTCGGCATTGGTAAGTGTTTGTGAGGGAGCAACAACAATACTTTCGCCAGTATGTATGCCCAGTGGGTCAAAATTCTCCATGTTGCACACTGTAATACAATTATCGTATTTGTCGCGAACAACTTCATATTCAACTTCTTTCCATCCTTTAAGCGATTTTTCAACCAGTATTTGTTTAGTATATGAGAAAGCCTTACTGGCATTTTGTTTCATTTCTTCGGGAATATTACAAAAACCCGATCCTTGGCCTCCTAAGGTATAGGCAGCTCTGATTATAACTGGATATCCAAGATTTTCGGCTGCTTTAAGAGCATCATTTACAGTAGTAACTGCAATACTTTTTATTGTTTTAATCTTAATCTGATCAAGCTTTTTTACAAACAAGTCGCGATCTTCGGTATCCATTATTGCCTGTATCGGAGTTCCCAGTATCTGAACATTATTTCGATCAAGCACACCCGATTTATGAAGCTCAATTCCGCAATTCAGAGCAGTTTGTCCTCCAAAAGAAAGTAAAATACCCTGGGGTTTTTCTTTTTTCAATACCTGTTCAACAAAATACGGTGTAACCGGAAGGAAATATATTTTATCGGCAATACCTTCTGTGGTTTGTACAGTAGCTATATTTGGATTAATCAGGATAGTAAAAACACCTTCTTCTTTCAGGGCCTTAAGTGCTTGGGAACCAGAATAATCAAATTCACCTGCTTCACCAATTTTTAATGCTCCCGAGCCTAGAATTACTACCTTTTTAATTGATTCTTCCATGCGTTCCCTGCGATACTTAACAGTATTTATTTTTACCGGCGCAAAAGTACAAATATTTTAAATATTCGGTTTGTAAATTAGCAAGAAATGCATATTTTTGCACTATTACTGAATAATTATTCAAATGGGAAACAGAACAG
>CAYMQP010000064.1:0-14864 GCA_964392505.1 uncultured Bacteroidales bacterium | reverse complement strand
GTATAGGACCGCATAGCATAGTATATACAACTCCGGGATTAAAGGATGTTCAGCTTATTGTTGCCAATACGAATGGTGAAACCCTAATTCGCAGGGAAGATAATTATATATCGATAGGAGAGGTCCCCGAAGTTATGTTAGAGGATGCATCTCGATGTGGCACCGGCGATGTTATTTTAAATGCCTATTCGAACAACGGTAATATTGTTCAATTTTCGACTGATGGTGGAATTACTGTAGAAACTGAGGTAGTAGCTGCCCCATTTGAATTTCCTATTTTTCTTGAAGAAGGTCAGGAGATTTTGGTTTGGGCAAGGGTTATTGATACAACCAGTGGCTGCATGAGCGAGTGGGACCAGACAGCAACAGCATATGCTCTTGTGCTTCCGGATGTAATGATTGAAGACGCCTCGCGTTGTGGATCCGGTGAAGTTGTTTTGAATGCCTCTACAGATAATGGCGATATAGTTCAGTTTTCCACTGATGGTGGAAATTCTATAGCAGGTGAAGCCATTTCTGCCCCGTTTGATTTTCCTATATATCTTGAAGAAGGGCAAGAAATTTTAGTTTGGGCACAGGCTATTGATACTTTCAGTGGTTGTATGAGTGAGTGGGATGAAACGGCAACAGCATCTGCTTATCAGCTTCCGGATGTAATAATTGAAGACGCCTCGCGTTGTGGAAGCGGCGAAATTATTTTAAATGCATACTCGGATAACGGTGATGTGGTTCAATTTTCGACTGATGGTGGAATTACTGTAGAAACTGAGGCAATTTCTGCCCCGTTTGAATTTACTGTTTATATTGAAGAAGGGCAGGAGATTTTGGTTTGGGCACAAGCTATTGATACAACTTTTGGTTGCATAAGCGGGTGGAATCATATAGCCATGGCAAATGCCTATTCATTTCCCGAGGTGACAATAGAAGATACCTCGCGTTGCGGAACAGGTGAAGTTATTTTTAATGCCTATTCAGACAATTGCGATATGGTTCAGTTTTCGACGGATGCAGGAAATAGCATATTAAATGAGGATGATTCAGCTCCGTATACATGTCCCGTTTTTCTTGAAGAGTGGAGTCGTATTAATGTATGGGCCAGGGCTGTTAATACTACTACTGGTTGTATGAGCGATTGGGACCAGACAGCCATAGCATATGCATATCCTATACCTGAAATAAATATCATTGGTGATACTATACTTTGTACTGGAGAGTATCTTTATTTTACTATCGATGAGACTAATTTCATAGATCGATACCTCTGGCACGATGGAAGTACTATGGATTCCTATACAACAAACAGGGTAGAAGTGGTATCTGTTACCGTTTGGAATAATCTGGGTTGTCAGGATTCTGATACTGTTACTATCGAAAGTTGCGAGATGAATGATCTGTTTTCAACTACGGTTTATTCATTCTCACCAAATGACGATGGACTTAACGATTACTGGATTCTGGATAACATTGAAAATTATCCTGAAGCAAAAATATGGATTTACGATTCACGGGGAAGTTTAGTATTTCATTCACCCGGAGGTTACCAGAACGACTGGGACGGAACATACAAAGGAAGGGTATTACCCGTTGACAGTTACTATTTTATTATTGATTTCAGTAGGTACAATAAGAAAAGTGTCACAGGTTTGATCACACTTTTATATTTGGAATAAGGTTAAGGGTAGGCTAAGGCTTAGGATAAGGCATTTATTTGGCACTCTATTTTTTTTAAGTCATCACGAACGAAACGGGGTAACCTCACTCCAAGTATGTGAACAAGCCAGATTGGTTCACTGAGTTCGCAATAACGATATAATAAAATTTTATGTCATTCCGGACTCGATTTGAGTAGTACGGGATGCTGAAACTAGTTCAGCATGACACTTTCGAAGGGCCATTCCGAATTTCTTTGCCCTCCGAAGTTTCACGCTGGAGGGGTTTCGGAATCGGCTAAAAATAACTGAAGTCAGATTTTTTAAATGCTGATTGGAGAACTATTAATAAGAAACGTTGAAATATTATATTACTGGGTTACTGGATTCCGGCTTTCCATTTCATTGCATCCGGAATGTAAGATTTTTTATACAACAAGCAATAAAAAAAACATTAATCACCTGTATAAAATATCCTCCATATTCGTCCGAATTTTGAGTCGGCTACATATAATGAACCATCTGGACCTACAGCAAGGCCGCATGGCCGGTGGTGTGCATCACCCGGGCTGGGCACGGGATCAATACCGGCAAAATTATCGGCAAATAATTCCCAATTGCCCGAAGGTAGACTTCCTTCGAAAGGTACGAATACAACATTAAAACCCTCCTGTATGTTAGGTGCCCTGTTCCACGATCCGTGAAAAGCAATAAAGGCACCGTGCCTGTATTTTTCTGGAAATTGAACTCTTTCATAGAACAACAGATCGTTGGGTGCATAATGTGCCGGAAAAGTAATAATTGGGTCTTTCATGTTGCTGCACCGGCCAATAATTTCGCCATCACCTCCATACTCAGGTGCAAGTACTTTTTTATTTTTAAAAGGATCGTAATAGCAATAGGGCCAACCAAAATTATCACCTTCATTTACCAGGAAAAATTCTTCAGCAGGTAGATTGGTATTATCATCGACATCGAAATACTCCTGATATAGCGGATATAACTGATCGCGACCATGCTGGACAATATAGAGCTGATCGACATTAAAATTCCAATCGATAGCTACAGCATTCCGTATTCCGGTGGCAAATCGTGAACCATCCTGCATATGTACCTGATTTAGCGCATTAGCCTTGTATTTCCATATACCACCGTAAGTTTCCAGGATGGGGCAGGGGTCCATTCCCTGTGATTCCGGTGCCCTATCCTGCTCGGCACAAGCATTCGAGGGAGCACCTATGTTTACATAAATATTTCCAAGCCGGTCGAAGGTGAAAGTTTTGGCTGCATGCTGATACTCTAATGGGTATCCTTTTATTATTGTCTCAAAATTACTTTCAGGTATTTCTTGTTCATTCATTTTAAAACGAATGATAGATGTATCGGTACCAAAGTAGAGATACTCGTTATATACCTCAATTCCCGTACCTTGGCAATTTCCGAAATATTTAATGTCATCAGCACGACCATCACCATCATCATCGATAAGTGCTACAATACCTCCATCATTACGTTTTTCACGTAGCGAAACATAAATAACACCACTATCATCGACTACAATATGTCGTGCAGGACCTATGGAATCGGCCACAACCAGTGCCGAAAATCCAGGAGGAAGAACTAATCCGCCATTATCAGGATCGGAAACCAGATCTTTGCTTGTTCTTGTACAGGAAATAGCAAAGTAGGCAATAACAAGATATAGGAAAAAAGAACTTTTCATTTTTATGCTTTTAGTTTATTATAACTATTAAATTCAATTATTACTACAATTCCAACACAGCTTTTGGTAAAATGTTAATTTACATACAGTATTTAAAACTTTCATAATGAATATTTAAAATAAAAACTCTATGGAAATTATGAACAATTAATACTGAGAAGTATCTTTGGCCTCAAATTGCCTAGAACATGAACAGCCTGAATCACATTAATGAAAATATCAAACTAAGAAAAATCACTGAAATTGCCCTTGAACTTGGCCTCGATCCGGAAATTATTTTGCCTCATGGTCATTATATTGCCAAAATTCCTATTCAACAGCTCAAAGACAGGCAGTCAGTTTCAGACGGTAATCTTATTCTGGTTACAGCTATGACTCCTACTCCACAGGGAGAAGGGAAAACCACTACAACAATAGGATTAGGAGATGCATTACGCCGGCTGGGTAATAAAACTGCCATTTGTTTACGTGAACCTTCACTGGGTCCTTACTTCGGAATTAAAGGTGGTGGTACCGGGGCTGGGAAAGCACAAGTTATGCCAGCCGAGGATATCAACTTACATTTTGTCGGGGATATGTATTCAGTCAGTAAATCGAATAACCTGTTATCGGCATTAATCGATAATCATTTGCAGCATGGTAACGAACTGGGAATCGACCCGCGACGTATTGTGTGGCGCAGGGTGATCGACTTAAATGACAGGGCGCTTCGTGAGATATTTATCGGACTGGGAGGAGTAAAGCATGGTGTTCCCCGTCAGGATGGTTTTAATATTACGCCTGCTTCGGAAGTAATGGCCATGTTATGTCTGGCTAGCGATTTTAAGGATCTGGGTGAGCGACTTTCGAGAACTGTTATCGGATTTACCTATAAAGGAGAACCGGTAAAGGTTGCCGATATCGGAGCGCAAGGTGCTATGCAGGTTTTATTACGCGATACTGTTCATCCCAACCTGGTTCAGACCATAGAAGGCACCCCTGCCTTTGTTCACGGAGGTCCTTTTGCCAACATTGCGCAAGGAACGAATTCCGCTATTGCCACACGCATGGCACTTAAATTGACTGATTATGTTGTTACTGAAGCTGGTTTTGCCACTGATCTTGGTGCCGAGAAATTTTTCCATATTAAATGCCGGAGAGCCGGATTAAATCCGCAAGCCGTGGTAATTGTTGCTACAGTTAAAGCAATAATGCATCACGGAGGATTTAATGAAGACGGGGGTACCGGAAATTTGGCCAAGCATATCGAGAATATTCGGGCCTTCGGACTTGAACCTGTTGTTGCCTTGAATAAATTTGCCGATGATAAAAAGGAAGATCTAAAGCACATTGTTGCGTTTTGTGAAAGTATGGAAGCTAAAGCCATTGTTGCCGATCATTTTAAGGAAGGAGGAAAAGGAGCCATCGATTTGGCACATGCTGTAATCAACAGTATAAAAACAAATAGCATTAAAAAGCTACAATATCAATATTCGCTCGATATGCCGTTAAATAAAAAAATAGAGACTATTGCACGCAACATTTATGGAGCCGATGGAGTGGATTTTGAGCGAAGGGCAGAAACCGATATCGACCTGCTTACCGACAATGGTTATGGAAATCTTCCGGTTTGTATTGCCAAGTCGCCCAAATCGCTTTCTGACAATCCTGTTCTGAAAGGTAGACCAAAGAAGTTTAGAATAACGGTTAATGAACTCCGTATTTCAGCCGGCGCTGGTTTTGTAGTGGTGATTTGTGGTAATATTATGACCATGCCAGGGCTGCCTAAAGTGCCGGCTGCTTTGAGAATTAAAGTAATGCCTGATGGCCGGGTTATCGGATTAACATAGTTATATTAAAAAATCTCCATTATTCCTTCCTCTTCAATAAGGAATTTATTTCAATGTATTTCCTAATTAATGTCATACTTTAAAACCGAATTCAACTGCTAGGGTTGAAAACATGATAATAACTTTTAGTACTTAGAATAGGCTAACCGGATTAATTTTTTTACTTTCCTGTATCAATATAACTAACCTTTAAATAGTCGAAACATGAAGAATATTCCGGTAATCACAGTGTGTGAAAAATCGCTGGCTCAAGCTTTTGAAGCTGCTTTGGTAGCGCTTTATGAAAAAGGAATCCGGCTCAGGACCCAATACGACAAACCTGGTGATCCGGAGAGTGTCGATTGCACTATTAATATAACTATTGAAGAGCCAGAAAGTGAACCCATGATCCATATGGCATTTCCCGGAGGAATTGAGCAGCTTAAGGAATATGTTATGGAGCTTAAAGGATATAAAGATCATTGGGTGAAAAATATGAATGATCCTGATGATACGCGCTGGGAATACACATATCATGGAAGGTTAGAAAGATATGGAATATGGATGGAAAAAATAGCGGGAAAATCGATTGAAAAAGGACCATTTAATATTAATCAGGTAGAAGCAGTAATTAAAAAACTGGTTGAACAGCCCTTCACAAGACAGGCTCAAATGATTACCTGGATGCCTAACCTCGATTCCCATTGTTACGATCCTCCCTGCCTGCAATCGCTATGGTATCGGATAATTGAAGATGAAGGAGGTGTTTACTGGTTGAATTGCAATATACGCTTTCGCAGTAACGATGCCTGGGGTGCCAGCTTTATGAATATGTTCGGCTTTATCCAGTTCAATAAGGAAATAATTGCTACTGAAATAAGCAGGCGATCAGGTAAAAAAGTAAAGCTCGGACGACTTAACTGGCAGGCCGATTCGTACCATATTTACGGACGTGATATTCAACAGGCTAAAGAAATGCTATTTGACCGGATCAGTGAGATGAGCCTCGAAGAACGAACCTATAATTTCTCCGATGAGTTTATTCGCGAAATATACGATAGTGCTGAACCTGCAATTCTTGAAAAGATAAAGGATTATGATTTGAGTCATTGAAAAATTACTTAAAAAGGCTGCCTGTTATTTCGGGCAGCCTTTTTTATCAATGACTTTTATTTAAGAACATACTTTCGTATTAACGAGCTGGTCTCATTGTATAATTTAATATAGTATATTCCCTTAGGATTATCAGAAATATCGATCTGATAATTATTTACTCCCGGTTCAATAGTATATTCATCTATTAATTGTGCCATACTATTATAGATGTTTACCGAGGTTTTCAGTGTACTTTCCATATCGGCTGAAAAATTAATTATTCCTGTGCCAGGGTTTGGATATATCTGCCAATCCGAAAGTTCACTGATTTTATGATCAATACCGTCGGGCGCAATAACACTTGAGTAGCTACATTGCCATCCGGGATATGTTACACTGTAATCGCTTACAAATTCGATAAACATACTACCTCCAGTTGATGCTAACGATACATTATTAACATATCCATCATATTCACCAATTAAATTATCTGTATTGTCTCCGTTATAGACGTACAGGAAATCGTAATTCGATTCCAGATCAAGTTCTTCAATCGTTAAAGTAATTGATGTGGCTCTTTCGGGTTGTATTAGCCATGTGCAGTAACAATCGTTACTATAGAAATCGTCTCCGCTGCCATCTTCGAAGGAACCTGTTGGTTCAGTCAAGACTGTTAACCCATTACAATGGCATGGTTGAGGAACTTCAACCGGAATTGAAAATACTGGCCGGATAAAATATAACACAGAATCTTCGACAGGTGACCAATAGCCGGAAACAAATTGATAAGCACTCTCATCGGAACAGACTGAATCGACTCCAACTGCTGGTGTGCTTATGCCATCCCATGTAAATCCAATAATTGTTGGTTCCATAAATAAAAATATTTCCTGATCCGAAATATCGATATAATTCCAACCTACACGATCTGCGTAAACAGTTTCAGGAGCGTATCCCCAAACATCTTCTCCGTATTCATACAAATGTAATTGTAATGTAAGGTTAGGGGACCCACCGTCTTCTGCTTCAAGATCCGTTATGTAGTACCAAACACCATCAAGTTGTCCATAACCATTAAATATCATACCAACTCCTTCGTCGGCATCGGTTGAATAATATTGTTCCTCAGGTTCACCATCGTCAAAAGCCATAGTATAGGCAGAACCATAAAGCCAGTCGAAATCATAAAAATATCCGATACCTGACAAACTGTATAATTCATCACTGGCTTCCAATGGTTTCAGAACAATGTAGTAATAACCCGAATCACGTTCGTTAAAATAAATTCGTTCAGGTTCAATACCAGCATTTTTTGAAGAGTCGATCTTTTCTATTATAGTATCAATTACCGTATATAAATACATATCGGCATCAATTGGAGGTACGAGCTCGATATAGGCGTCGTCTATGTAATCACCTGTATAGTAAACTCGATAAATATCGATATCTGATTTACTTTGAAATTTTCCCATATTGGCCATGTAAGGTTCAAGAATTGTTGCATTGGCAAAGTGATTATTTGGTTCGGTAAAGTCAGGAAAATAATTAGAATGAAAAGCATGCAGAAAATCGACCCAATTAGTGCTGTCGGCAAAATCTCTACCTGCACCTTCCTCCTCGTATTCAGGCCAGTAATATTCTGCTTCTGGGAAGTAGATAGTAAGACCGCTTGCATCAGCTAATTCAGGTGCAGCATAATTAGCTATTACATGGTTTTGAAATGAATCGAGCAACACTGCAGAAGCTTGTTGGATAATTGGATTTTGAATAGCCTCACTTAAACGAAAAGTAAAATCTCCTAAATCGACATAGTCCCAGCCAATACGGAAGCTTTCCATCCATACCGATCCTACTGTATCCCAAACACTATCATCATCCATAATATTGTTTGTGAGTGAATCGAGCTGCTGCGCGACGCCCTTTACTTTGGTAAGATCGACAGCTGAAAGTGTTACATAGTCTACATAAAAATCTCCGTAGGTATTTACAATATGTGTTGAAAGCATCTCGGCCGACATATCCTGATCGGCTACCAAAGCAGATAGAAATGCAGTATAATCAAAGCCATCCATTGGTACTCCTTCTTCAGAAGCTATCATTATGTTGGCCAGATTCCTGATTTGGTATGCCACTTCAATCATACCCATTACGCAGGCATCGTAGGCTAAGATATCGAAATGTATTGCACTTTCATTTAATGCAGTACTTACTTCATAGTTGGTAAGGTAGTCGTCATCCGTATCATCGTAACAAACATCCTTATCGGGCAAAGGAAGTTTCTGTTTTGGCTTTTGCGATTTGTACCAGCCGCCACCATGGTTCCAGAGCACCAATGCATAATGTTCGGCAGGATATTCAGATGCTGCCCATGTGATAAAGTCAGAAAGTGTTTCGGGATCGCCCATGTTCATTTCGCCCATAATTTCTACTGCAGGACTTGTAATTGTATTTACATCAGCGTCTTGCAGCACTTTAAATCGCCGGGTATCAGTCCAGTCGCCATTTGAATTTGTATATTCCTCAACTCGGTCGAATTGAACAACAATGTTTACCGAATCGGTTGAACCGACTACCTCCATTTCATTAAAATCGTCGATACCAGCCTCTTCAAGATTATTGTCGGCATCGAGGTATACCATAATTGTCCATGTTGCTGTTTGTCCGTAACTATTTTGCCCTGATAAATAAATTATAACAACTAGGAACGATAAGAGTAAAACTCTCAAACAAAGTAAAAATGTTCTGTTCATATGTTGTAAAGTTTGGTTGATACTATAATAATATTGTTACTGATTAATAAATATACACATTGCATATCTTATGCCATTAAAAAAACAAGAATTTTAACTATTTAATCTTTTAACGTTTTAGTTGTATTACTTTTAAAATAAACGTACCTGAACTATAAGCTATTGTATATTGGGAGTTAGAGAGCAATATTTTCCCCTTATATACCAGCAACCCTTTTAGAAGTTAAAAATAATTACAACTCTATTCATCTGTAATACAGTAATTTATACGACATATATTAAAAAAAAATAAAAAAAATGCCAATTAGAGGGTTACTTTTTGTCTTTTTTCGGAATTAATAGTAGCGTTGACAGATAGAAGTTATGTCCAACCACGAGCAGATAGCATTGATAAGCAAGTCCTATCGCTAAGGGGACTCTGGTTTCCAGAAGTCCCTTTTTTTATTGCACTATTACAGGATTAATTTGCATTTGCTCTATATGTTAAATATCAATTTAGCAGTGAATTTATCAACATATTGAACATTACTTACTCCAAACGGTTTATTCAGCGAATCGCAATTAAATAGGAATATCATTTATTATTAAATAATACAATCCATTTTATATTGTTTATTATATCAATTATCTGAAATTAAATGATTTATAATATGATTATTTTTCATTAACTTTTAAAAATAAATTCAGCTCATGAGGTTACGGTTTTTATTAGTTATACTTGCCATTCCGATATTACTCCATGCACAGGAGTGTAAATATCTTCATAATAAAATTAGTGGAATGGATGGTTCCCGGCTCATAATAACCGAACCTGTTGTGTTTTCGAGTCAGCGAAAAACCGGCAATATGGAAATATGGTCAACAATTTATGGCGATACCGTAGTTGTTCTGGCATTTATAATCTATCCACAACATACAATAGAAGTATCGAAAGGCGACAGTTTGGTTATCACACTCGATAATAACATTGTGTATCTTACTATTCATCAGGATGCTATTACAATGGGGAAAGAGGAAAAAAAGCTAACCATACTTTCTCTACTCAATAAGCAAAACATGGAGAAACTTGAATCTTTTCCTTCAAATACAATTTCGATTTCAACATCAGAGGGGAAAATATCATATCTAGCAAAAAAGAAGAAACAGACAAAAGTAATTTCTTATCTGATAGACTGTGTAAAGGATTATCTTTACGAGGGTCATCTTCAGTAACAAGCCCAGGCATTAAAATATTTCTGCAACTACTATCAATTTCCCGCATCCTTTTTTTCTATTAACATAATCTTTCATTTTTTTTAACTTTAGTTACCTTAACATTAATTTAATGTTGACCTCAAATCTGCAAGCAAATGGCTGGTTCATTATTATTAATCCTAATGCAGGTAGAGGATTAGGAAAGAAAGACTGGAAAAAGATTGAATCGTTTTTAAAGGATAGCAAACTTCATTATACTGTAAATTTCACTAGTGCTAGGGGACACGCCATACAGCTTACTCATGAGGGCATACTAAAAGGATACAGAAATATATTAGCTGTAGGGGGTGATGGTACCATGAATGAGATAGTGAATGGCTGTTTTATACAGAACATCTGCCTGACAACCAATCTTTGTTTGGGAATGATTACTCTTGGTACCGGTAACGACTGGGGAAGGATGTTTAATATACCCAACGATTACCAGGAAGCAATACACATAATAAAGGATAAAAAAACCTGCCTACACGATACGGGAGTTGTAGAATTTTATAATGGCGATCAAGTCGAAAAACGCTACTTTATTAATATTGCAGGACTCGGATTCGATGCGATGGTGGTTAAACGAACGAACTGGCATAAGGAAAAAGGGCATAGCAACAGAATGCTATATTTTTGGAATCTGCTCCGAAGTCTTTTGTCATATAATTACAGTCAAATCGATATTGTTATTGATGGTAAACGATACAACAATAAAGTGTTCACTATGAGTCTGGGTATTGGGCGTTATTCCGGTGGTGGTATGATACAAACACCAAATGCCCTCCACGATGATGGTTTATTCGATGTAACTGTCATCAATAAAATGCGAAAAACCGAGGTAATTCGCAACCTGAAATTACTATATAACGGACAAATTCTGTCACATCCCAAAGTCAATGGATATACCGGAAGAAATATTGTAATCGATTCCAATCCGTTAATTCATCTGGAAGTCGATGGAGAATTATTGGGTCATACTCCGGTCGAATTTAAAATATTACCACGGAGTATCCGGGTTGTCCATAACAGGATGCCGGCTAATTAGTAATCTCGTATTCACTGAGAAAAAAACCAAATAACTATGGTTTTGCCGGAATGGGTTCAGCCTTCCATTCAATACCATTAAATGTTCCTTTGGCAAGTTTTTTCGAGATAAAATAGCCTTCAAGATTGGCTTCAGGAATACCGAGAAATGAATTGCCATCGCGATAGGATGAAAAACTACCATTGACGATATCCAATGAATAATATAATTGCGCCAAATATTCATCACCATAAGGTATTACAACATTGAGTTCGGTTATGGTGTCACCGGTTTCACATATGATAAATGATATACCCTCACCTTTCCATTTACCTGAAACAGGTTTTTTAAGATTATTACACGATGCCAGGAAACACAGTAAGGCTAATATCACCGATGAGTAAAGCAATTTTTTTTTCATTATTAAAGATGTTAGAACTATTGAACCTTTATTAAAGATATGATATTTATAGCTTGTTCGTTACAATTTTATTCGTTGTTGCCTTTCGTGTGTATGACACGGCAGGAATATATATTTTTACTTGTACAATAAAAACATTGTGTTTAATTATGAACAATTTCGAATTCTATAATCCCGTAAACATCATTTTTGGAAGGGATCGTTTTAATGAACTGCGAAATCTGATTCCGCATAATTTAAAAATCTTAATGATTTACGGAGGGGGAAGCATTTTTAAAAATGGTGTATACCAAAAAGTGGTTCAGGCACTCAGTGGTTATTCCATAGAAGAATTTGGGGGTATAGAGCCAAATCCTTTATATGAAACCGCTATGCAAGCTATTGCACTTATTAAAAAAGAGAGAATTGATTTTCTACTGGCTGTTGGTGGTGGTTCGGTTATTGATGCAGTAAAATACATAGCCGCTGCTATTTATTTCGAAGGCGATCCGTGGGACATTCTGGCAAATAATGCTGAAATTGAAAAAGCTTTACCCCTTGGTGTGATCCTAACATTACCTGCCACCGGAACCGAAATGAATGCTAATTCAGTGATATCGCGTGATAGCACAAAGGAAAAACTTGCCTTTTCGAATAAAAAAGTTATGCCAAGGTTTTCCTTACTCGATCCGACAATCGCGATGTCGCTTCCTCCACGTCAGATTGCCAATGGAATTGTCGATTCCTTTGTACATGTTATTGAGCAATATCTTACATATCCGGCATCGGCTCCACTTCAGGATCGTTTTGCCGAAGCTATTTTAATTACCCTTATTGAAGAAGGACCCAAGGTATATAAAAATCCAGGCGATTATGACGCCATGGCAAACCTGATGTGGTGTTCTACCATGGCACTAAATGGCATCATATCAACTGGTGTACCAAGCGATTGGTCGATACATAATATCGGACATGAACTTACTGCATTCCATGGTATTGATCATGCCCGTACTCTGGCCATTGTATTACCGGGAATCTGGCAGGTGTTCAGAAAAGAGAAGAAAGAAAAACTTCTGCAGTATGCCCGTCGTGTATGGAATGTAACAGAAGACTCGGAAGAAAAGACCATCAATAAAGCAATTGATTGCACTGTTGTATTTTTCGAATCGCTGGATATTAAAACCAGGCTATCCGATTATAGTGTATTCCGCGAGACCATCGAGAAAATTGTTGAACGATTCAAAAGGCGTAACTGGGATACATTCGGTGATCGCAATATTGTTACGCCAGAAAAAACCAGAGAAGTCCTGGAAAGTAGATTGTAGTTTTTCATCGAAAATATCAGAATAAAAGCTATTCAAATGAGATTTATTCAGGGCGATATAAACTGGGGCATAATAGGCGCCGGTGATGTATGTGAAGTTAAAAGCGGACCTGCATTCAGTAAGGTGCCGAATTCGAGTCTTGTAGCTATTATGAGACGAAACGAGAAAAAAGCTTCCGATTATGCAGCGCGACATCATGTTCCAAAATATTATACCGATGCTCAGAAATTGATAAATGATCCAGAAATTAATGCGATCTATATTGCCACCCCTCCAGCATTCCACGAATCATATGCAATTGAGTCTATTAAAGCTAAGAAATCTGTTTATATTGAGAAACCGGTTACATTGAATGCGGCCGGCTGCGAAAGGCTCATCCGGACATCGGAAAAAAATAAAATCCCTGTTTCGGTTGCACACTATCGCAGACGATTGCCTTTATTCCTTAAAATAAAAGAGCTGACTCAAAACGGAAAAATAGGTAAGGTGACACTAGTTAACCTGTACATGATGCAATCGCCCTCAAATAGTATCATTGCTCAAACCGAAGAGTTCTGGAGAGTAAATCCGGCCCTATCGGGTGGTGGCCTATTTCACGATCTAGCTCCTCACCAGCTCGACATACTGTATTGGCTGTTTGGACCACCCGTATCGTACAAAGGGCAATCGTTTAATCAGGGTAAACGATATGAAGCACCCAATGTGACCCAGCTTCAGGTAATTTTTCAGCATGATGTAGTTATGCAGGGCATATGGTCGTTTAATGTTCATGAGTGTTGCAACGAAGATCGGTGTGAAATACTGGGTGAGAAAGGTAAATTAAGTTTTTCATTTTTCTGGAGCCCAATACTTGAAATACATACCGGTGATGGAGTAGAAAAAATTGAAATGCCCTATCCGGAGCATGTTCAGCAACCAATGATAGCCAATGTTGTAATGTATTTCAGAGGTGAGATTCCAAATCCAAGTTCACTTGAAGACGCATTATGGACTATGAAGATGATGGATTCGACACTTTAATAATTTGTTTGAATAACATAATAAGATTCTAATTGTTATTTCGAATAGATGATAAAGAAAATAATGGTAATAATCTGGATTATAACTTGTATCGTATTACTGTTTCTGGTTTTTAATATTTATACATGGGCAGCACCTCAATTTGGAAGAAGACCTGATAAGAATAATATGAAGAAACTGGCTAATAACGCGGTGTATAATGATGGCAAATTTCAAAATCCGGGTGATCCTCCGATAATCTTACCTAAATCGTTTAGAAAAATACTCCGGCTTCAGTTTGACAAAAATCCCGGAAGAGTGCCCGATACAGTTATACCGTCTGTAATTCCAGCCTTTGGCGATACAACAAATAATGGTAATACATCGCTTTTCTGGTTAGGACATTCATCGGTTTTAATACGAATCGACAAGATGATTATACTTACCGACCCTGTATTCAGTAAAAGGGCTTCACCGGTTACATTTATTGGGCCTAAATCTTTTAAATACGAAAATCCTATTACACCTGAAAATATACCCTTTCCTGATGTTATTCTGCTCAGTCACGATCATTTCGATCATCTCGACTACAAGACAATAAGAAATTATTATACAGGTGTAAAAACATTTTATGTTCCTCTGGGAGCTAAAAGCCATTTGCTACGATGGGGTGTACCCGATAAAAACATCACCGAATTCGACTGGTGGTTGGGAGTACATTACAACGATTCCTTGGAATTTATTGCCACACCTGCGCAGCATTTCTCAGGACGAAAAGGCCAAGATAATTCTACACTATGGTGTTCTTGGGTAATTAAAGGAAAAACGAAAACCATATATTTTAGTGCCGATTCA
>CAYMQP010000063.1:5194-14892 GCA_964392505.1 uncultured Bacteroidales bacterium | reverse complement strand
TCTCAAAATCATACATATGCCGACCTTAACGGACGTACAGCACCCATATCAATAGCTGCAACAATAGCTGCAAGAAAGGGTATGATCGTTGTTACAAGTGCCAGTAACCTGGGCAATGATCCATGGTTTCGGATCGGAGCCCCTGCTGATGCCGATAGCATTCTTGCTGTTGGCGCCGTCGATTCACTGGGTATTATAACAAATTTTAGTTCCAGAGGGCCCTCATACGATGGCAGGGTAAAACCGGATATAGCTGCAAAAGGACTAATGACCGTTGCGCAATATTCGGCCGGAGATTTTATTTACTGTTCAGGTACTTCATGTTCTTCACCTGTAATTGCAGGAATAGCAGCTTGTTTGTGGCAAGCCCAACCCTATTCAACTAATATTGAAGTAATCGAAGCCATACGTAAATCGGCATCACAGTTCTTCAATCCCGATTCGGTATATGGCTATGGCATTCCTGATATGGTTAAAGCCGAATGGATGTTACGTTCTCCCGATGAGATTGATAATAACACATTAATATCGTTTACCCTATTTCCGAATCCGGCAAGCGATTATTTCTATTTAATGATATATCGTCCTGAAGATACCACTAATGAACTGCTTACCCTGAATTTTTACGATTTATCAGGTCGTCTGCAACGAAAAGAAAACCACCTGATCACCGGACAGCAGTACGCACTTGATATTAGGGATATTGCAGAACTTACTACAGGCCTGTATATACTGGAAATCAGTTTATCAGGGCGGAAGCATACCATATTGTTTTCAAAACTTTAATACACGATGCAGGCCGACGCACTTACATTACTTGAGCTAAATAACCTCATAAAAGAAGTTATCGAATCGGGTACCGAAAAGGCTTATTGGGTAATTGGCGAAATCAGTGAATTAAAAATCAATTACAGCGGTCATTGTTACCTTGAACTTATTCAAAAAGATCAGGAATCGGATCAGATAGTAGCCCGTAATCGGGCAACCATATGGGCTCAGACATTCAGGCTGATAAAACCTTATTTTGAAACCACCACACAACAGCCTCTTGTAAAAGGACTTGTCATACTGGTTAAAGTGCGTGTGGAATTCCATGAGGTTTTCGGTCTAAGCTTGAATATCCTCGATATTGAACCCACCTATACTGTAGGAGAACTGGCAATCAGGAAACAAAAAGTAATTGAACGTCTCACACAGGAAGGAGTAATAGGCATGAACCATGAACTGGAATTACCCATTCTTTGTCAGAAAATTGCTATTATATCTTCTAAAACAGCGGCAGGCTATGGCGATTTTATCGATCAGCTGATTCATAATCCGTACGGATATAAATTTTATACTAAACTATTTCCTGCTGTAATGCAAGGCGATGAATCGGAACAATCGATAATTGATGCACTCGAAAGAATTTATCCTTTTGATCATTTATTCGATGCTGTGGTTATTATACGTGGAGGAGGATCACAAGCCGATCTGAGCTGTTTTAACAGTTACTGGTTGGCATATCATATTACACAGTTTCCTTTGCCTGTACTTACTGGTATAGGACATGAACAGGATGATTCAGTTGCCGATCTTGTTGCTCATACACGATTAAAAACACCCACTGCTGTAGCTGAATTTCTAATAGAGAACCTAAGTCAGTCGGAAGAATTACTAATTGATTTGGCTGATAACATAATCAGAGAGGCAAGAGTATTCATTGAAAACAAAAACGATGAACTAATTCTGGCAATAAAAAGTTTTAAGCTTAGCCTCAAAGATAATTTAAATGCATTTCAATCTGCTCTGGTACACATCAATCACCTGTTGATAAATAGTTCGCGAAAGCTGGTCCATAGGCTATATAAGGAACTGGATCGCCGCGAAGTGAAAATACAAATAGAAGCAAAAAAAAATATCGAAAAGCGTTTTTTTGAAGTAGAGTCGTATATGAGGTTATTGAAACGGGAAATTTTCAATACTAAAAATAGAGTAAAACAGGAACTTGTATCAGTAGTCGATAGATTACGCGTACTTGATCCAAAACATATATTGAAAAGAGGATACTCCATTACATTTAAAAATGGTAAACCATTAAGTAATGTGAAGTCATTACTTAAAGGAGATTCTATCGACACTCTTTTATATAAAGGAAAAATTCAAAGTATTATTAAAAAAATATCGTCATGACGTCAAGTAAACTAAGTTATGGTGAGGCGTTTGCCGAATTACAATCAATACTGACAAAACTTGAAAACCAGGAACTCGATGTCGATCAGCTTTCAGCACATGTAAAAAAAGCTTCGGAGCTTATTAAGTTCTGCAAAAGTAAGCTGTTTGATACTGAAGAGGAAATCGAAAAAATACTGCAAGAAATGGAAAAGGATAAGACATAAAAAAATCGGGGGGTGTTTACCCCCCGATTCAAAACCCTAAAACTAAACCTAGAATAAGTCGGTCGAAAGCATAAATGATTGAGAGTTGCTATGCTAACCAGTCTTAATCTAAGACTGCAAGTTGATAATTATTTAAAAATCATCCAATTTTTTTTATTAACACTCAGAATTGCAAATCAATACCTCCCATTAAGTGAAGACCAGCTTGAGGATAGAAATAGGGTGCATCTTCCCACACATATCCATTCGATTCATAAAGCACATTGAACAGGTTATTAATTTGAACCGTAAAACGGCATGTGCGTAAGAATTCAGCCTTAAATGTATAGGCAATTATTAGGTTGTTAATAAAATAGGGATCAAGGCTTTTTCGATGGCTCCCGGTCAGATCGAGAAACTGTCGATCGACATATTTTCCGTTAATGGATATAACAAGCGATTCAATTGGAGTAATATGCAAATCGAAGCCACTAACAATTGTTGGAGAAAACGAAAGGGGTACATCGTTATATTCTATAATTTCCTCTCCTTCCAATCGTTTAAAATCGGTACGGTTCCTGCTTAATGCTATATTCGCACGTAAGGCCAAATAATTATTTAGCGATATGGCCCCGTCGGCTTCAAAACCCAGACGATAACTCTTTCCAACATTGGCTCTGACAGGAGAGCCGACATCGTTTATTTCTCCAGTAAGTACTAACTGATTAGTATAAAGCATCAGATAACCATCGATGGTATACTGAAACCAATCGAGCTTATGACGGATGCCTAATTCAACATCCTGTAACCTTTCGGGTTTTGGCACTACACCTGCAAGAGCGTCAAGAAAGTCGGTACGTATAGGTTCACGATTCGATACGGCATAGGAAGCATAAAGAGTTCCTATATTGCTCAATTGATAAGTAATTCCAGCTTTTGGATTAAAGAAAAGATAATCCTCATCGATATCAATGGTATCATTTCCTTTATCGATTCCTTTTCCGGTATACATAATATTTCGGATTTGTAGATCGGTAAATAGCGATACATAACGGGTTAGTGAATAGTTGAACTTACCATAGAAATTAATATCGGTTTTATCCGATTGGTTATCATAAAAAGTATCTCCCGATTCGGTATTACCGGCGAATTCTGTCCAGATCAGTTCACCATAGTGCCTGGCATTAGCATATTGATTACATGCACCACCTAATGTAAATTGTAATCGGGATGTATCGTAGTAAAAGGCAAATGTAGTTCCGTAAAAGTGATTATCGAGCCAGCGACGAACAATCATATTGCCAAAGGAAATCGTATCGTGATAATAATAATGATATTCGCCACCAGTTAACACACTATCGTATCCGAAATACTGAATGCCAATCGGATAGTCTGCCAGGTATTCGTTGGAGTAATACTGCTCGTAATAACCACGGCCATAAGTATAATGTAGTGCACCATTAACGCGCCATCGGGAGCTTATTATTTGTGAATAATGCAACTGATAGTGATCTTGCTGATAGTTATCGGTTTCATTATCGTAATACTCGGTTATATTCCAGTATTCATCGTATATAGCACCTGCCCAGTTAAATGTTCGATCGTTTTCAAGGGTTTCCTTATCAATACCGTACCATGCCTGATATGTTCTTTCCTTTCCTCCGAAAGCAATCGCTTTAATCACTGACGAATTTCCATAATACCCTCCCTGGATTAGAAATGATTTCAGATTCGAAGAAGCCCTGTCGACATATCCATCGGATGTAATGGAGGATGCTCTGCCCTCAAAAGCCCATTTATTTTTTATAAGACCAGTTCCAAGTTGAAGGGTATTTTTCCATGTATTGAAGGATCCGAGAGAACTACTGATTTGTGCAAAGGAATTACGGTTAACGTAATTAGTTTCAAGATTTAAGGTAGCGCCAAAAGCACCTCCCCCATTTGTCGATGTTCCTACGCCACGTTGTATTTGTATACTTTGCACCGAGCTGGCGAAATCGGGCATATCTACCCAGAAAACACCATGCGATTCAGGATCGTTTAACGGAATACCATTTATCGTTACATTAATACGCTGAATGTTACTCCCCCTGATCCACAAGCTTGTATAACCCACACCAGTTCCGGCATCGGACGAATAAACCAGCGATGGTTCCATACTCAAAAGAAAGGGAAGATCCTGTCCTATATTTTGTTGTTCAATCTCTTCTTTTTCGACAACAGAATATGTAGTTGGTGTAGTTTCACCTGCTCGAACAGCTCGTACAATAATTTCTTCGCCCCAGTAAATAGCGGGTTTCAAATTAATAGTTAACAACAAATTTCGGTTTACATAAATATCTTCCGAATAGGTTTCATATCCCATAAAGGATACCTGTAGCGTGTAGCTGCCTTCGTTCAGATCTTCAAATATAAAATGCCCTTTTTCATTACTGATAGTGCCCAGTCTATCCTGAGTAATTAAAATACTGGCACCTTCAAGAACATTATCTAGTTCGTCTTTAACAGTTCCTTCCAAAACATATTGGGGAAAAATCGATGTTGTTAGAAATAATGACAACACTATTAAAGCAATGCGTAACATAGCAATATATAACTTTGATTAACTACTCATCCACAACGATTTTCGTTGCTTCACTTTCTCCCTGCGCCGGCATTATCCGGATCAGGTTCATGGGGTATGATCTCAGCCCGTTATATTATATTAAGGCACCCCCCAATCGAGAAGTTGCAACAAAATTAAAGTAAAAAAACTAAAAAGAAAAAAAGTGATTAAGGCAGGAAATGTTTAGTATTAGAAGTCAACGTATTGAATACGGTTATGCTTTAATGAAATCACAAATAGTCTGTTAGTAAGAATTTTCCCAAAACCAGTCAGTATTTTGAGTGTTTCAGCTGCCTGCATGCTTCCTATTATCCCGGCAAGCGGACCTAATACTCCTACCTTGGTATCTGATTGCTGGTAATCTTTACCTGGAAAGAGGTCAGAATAGCCTTTACTTCCATTATAATTGAAAACCGCCATTTGGCCTTCGAGCTGGTGAACCGCTCCGTAGACCATCGGGATTTTAAATTCTTTGCTAATAATGTTGCTCAAGTAGCGGGTTTTGTAATTATCGGAACAGTCGATTAATATATCATATCCCTTTACAATTTGTCGGGCATTTTTATCACTCCATGTGTTGTTAAAAATTTTAATCTTGCACGAAGGATTAAGAAAATCAAGTTTTTCCCTGATAATGTCGGTTTTTGGTTTACCAATATCACTAGTAGAATAGGCAATCTGCCGGGGAAGATTGGAAAGATCGATTGTATCGTACTCCACAATTCCCAGATGTCCGATACCTGCACCGGCAAGGTATAATAAAACAGGTGTACCCAGACCACCTGCGCCCACAACCAGTACTTTAGCTTCCAACAGTTGTTTTTGATGCATTTCGGTAAAACCGTCAATAAGTAATTGCCGACTATATAATTGCTTTTCCTCAGATGTAAGCATTAACTCTGATGGGTTAAGGTTTCTATATTAGAAATTTCACAGATACATTAAATATTATAAGCAGCATTATGCTACTCAACATTTAATACTTCTTTAAAAACTTTAATAAAAGTTTCTTTAGGCAATGCTCCCATGGCCATCTGAGGCTGGCCTTCTATTGGTACAAACAACAGTGAGGGTATACTTTGTATTCTGAAAATGGCAGCCAGTTCGCGTTCTTTTTCCGTATCGACTTTGTAAATGTTGAGTTTACCCTCGTATTCTTTCGATAGCTCTTCAAGTACCGGAGCAACCATATGACAGGGACCGCACCAATCGGCATAGAAATCAATCATACAGGGCAGTGACCCTTCGAATTTCCATTCTTTATTGACTTCAAAATTAAAAACCTTCTGTTTGAATGACGACTTTGTCAGGTGTTCCAGGGCCATTTTTATAATTTTTCTACTTTGATTTTCACTATAATTTGATTAAAGTTAGTCAAATAATACATGAAGGATTTGTTTTCACTGAAATTTGTTAATGATTATCCCTATTACGATAATTGACTTTTTATGTAATTCTTCAGATCGTCAGGCGTGCCCAAATCGACTGACCGACCATTTTCGAATTTCACATAATCTACGGTCAATCCCTTTTTTATTGCATCCTGGATAATATCTCCAACATATAATTCACGAGTCGATTTGTTTTGTAATCGCAACATACCATCGGGATTTTTCATAATAAATTCTTTCAGGTATTGATGCATAAATTCTGTAAAAGTCGGCTTCCATATTGCATTAGTCCACCCAAATTTCAGATCTGGGCGATCCTGTTTGATTACTATATTTTTCAAACGATTGTTTTTATCGAATTCCACCATATCCCATTTCATGTAGCTGGAGACAGGAAATATTCCTAAAACAATATCCGATTCTCCATGAACCAGTTTATCTGATAGCTTGGAATAAGAATTTTCTGGCTCGATAAGGATATCAGGAAATCCTAATGCAACTATTTTATCTCGTATAAAAGAATATGCCTGATCAAGAGTAAAGGGTGTTCCATAAGGCAAATTCATGATCAGATATCCGATATTGACTCCATTCGATAAACCATCGCCAAAATATTCGGGAATATCCCATTTTCCTTTACGGAGAATAAAAAATATTCTGGTTATCTCGGCAAGTTTGAAATATTGTATCAGGTTTTGAGATACTACAGTTATTTTATTGTTTGCTGAGATTTGAACCGGAAAAATTTCTTTACTGCAAGGAGTCTTACCCAGTCTGCTGGCTATGCCTCCCGCAGGAATCAGGCCAATGATTTCCATAATTGTGTGTATTAATGGGCTATCAGTCTGGCAAGTTATAAATAGTCGATGAAATTCGAAATAGTTAGCAACTTGTTATTGAGTTATTCTTTCTTTTATTAATTGCTTTGTTAAGCAAGGCTTAGTAAAATGTGTAAACGTAACATCAGTATACTTCGATAATTAAGAATTAACTGAGAGGTAGTTACGTTTTCAATAAAAGGGAATTTCTTTTCAAGAGCGGGATATAAAATTTTAAGATTCGTATTTTTACTGGCTTGTGATTTATTATGAAAAAGAAACTTACCCATCCGGTTTTTAAAGTTGTTATCGATATTGTAAGTGAAAAAAACCTGACCTGTTTCGTTATCGGAGGTTATGTTAGAGATTTACTTCTGAATCGTCCTTCAAAAGATATTGATATTGTTGTAGTGGGTAGTGGTATCGACATGGCAAAAGAGGTGGCTAAAAAACTTGGCCGTATTAAGGTAAATGTCTATAAAAAATTTGGTACAGCTATGCTTCACTATAACGATAGTGATATCGAATTTGTTGGAGCACGCAAAGAATCATATCGATACGATTCAAGGAAACCTGTGATTGAAAATGGCACGCTTATTGACGACCAGAAACGACGTGATTTTACAATTAACTCGCTGGCTATTTCGCTTAACAAAAACACATTAGGTGAATTGATTGATCCTTTTCATGGACTTGATGACCTGAAAAACCGGATTATCAGGACTCCTCTTGATCCCGATATAACTTTTTCCGACGATCCTTTACGTATGATGCGTGCTATCCGATTTGCCACACAGTTGAATTTTCAAATAGAAAAAAACTCGTTATCGGCTATTTCGAAGAATAGACAGCGTATTTCGATTGTGTCGATGGAACGGATAACCGATGAGTTAAATAAAATTATCATGACCAAAAAGCCTTCTACGGGCTTTCGTTTACTTGAGCAAACCGGATTATTAAATATAATTTTGCCTGAACTGCAAAAGCTTAAGGGTGTTGAACAAATTGAAGGTAAAGGGCATAAAGATAATTTTTATCACACTATTAAAGTGCTCGATAATGTTGCCCGAAAATCAGATAATCTTTGGCTGCGCTGGGCAGCTCTGATGCACGATATTGCTAAACCAGCCACTAAGCGATTCGACCCTGAAGTTGGATGGACATTTCATGGACATGAATACCTGGGCTCAAAAATGATTTCGGTGATATTCCGGCGTTTAAAATTATCTTTAGGCAACCCGATGCTCTATGTTCGCAAACTGGTACAATTGCATTTACGACCCATTATTCTCGCACAGGACGAAGTAACCGATAGCGCTGTGCGTCGCCTGCTATTCGATGCTGGTGATGATATAGACGATTTAATGTTGCTCTGCGAAGCCGATGTTACATCGAAGAACGACATTAAGGTAAAACAATTCATGGCAAACTTTAAGATTGTCAGACGTAAGCTTAAGGAAATTGAGGAAAAAGATGCTATCCGGAATTTTCAGCCTCCTGTTTCAGGCGAAATAATAATGAAAGTCTTCGGGATAGGACCCTGCCGAGAGGTAGGAATCATTAAAAATGCAATTAAAGAAGCTATACTGGATGGTGAAATTCATAACAACTATGAAGAAGCATATGAATTCATGCTTAGAAAAGCTTCAAAGCTAGGTTTAACCGAAAAATCGAATTAAATCTTTGTCAGACGAATGGTAAATTTGAATGAATTAAAAACGAATAATTTCTTGCAGCATAGCTGGTATCTATGCCTTAGCCTCTAAATATTTTTTCTGCATATCAATTACCGCCTTATGAAACTCGGGAAATCGCTGCCATAATTCTTGCTTGCACTCAGTCAGCTCGTTACATTCAATACAGCAATCAAATCCTTTTTCGATTACACATTTACGTACGGAACAGTTTTGAACAACAACGCCGGCAGGTTTATCTTTATTTTTACAACCATAGCAGAACACCTGTTCCGGATCGAAATCAATATTGTATCTTTCCTTAATTTTCCAATTTGTATAAGCTTCTTTTTTCTTTTCATTATCATTTTCAATGGTAGCCTGATATAACGGACAATCGGGGGGACAGCTGTAACCACAGTATTCCAGTTTTTCCGGATCAGGTACGTCATCATCTTTTAAAAGACCGCTCATGGCTTTCAAATGAGGGCACATGCCTATAGCCCCGCAAGCAAGTAATACAGTAGTGCTATTACTTATAAATTCACGGCGGGATGTAGTTTTTTTCATGGTTGATTTTTTAGTCTAGTAAGTAATTAAGAAGTAGTTTTTTTTCAGACAAACCAAAAGGCATTTACACGTATTATTATTGGATCAGATAGTATAAAAAGAAGAATAATTTATTCATAATATTCATAAGCATCTATTATATCGAGATAGGCCCCGTCGAAACCAGCGTCGATAATTTTTTTTATGTAGGAGTTATCGTTTCCGTAGATGATAGCCTGCCATTCTTCATACCAGTATTTAACTTTGTAATTACCCTCCCAGTCAGGATTTTCCCGATCGAGCCA
>CAYMQP010000063.1:0-5184 GCA_964392505.1 uncultured Bacteroidales bacterium | reverse complement strand
ACTCCGGTTTATCAATGTACCAGGAAGGTTCCCAGTAATACCTGTAATCTTCAGCTTCACCGATAGACATGTAACAAACAACTAACCGCGATCCGTCGTTTTGCTTTATTTTCAACTGCATAATTTCATCGGGACTAAAAAATATATTTTCATCGAAGAAAAAATCGATTATAATCAAATCATAGTTTGTTGCACCAATTGCGTCCAGAAAAGCATCTTTCGAAGCGAAGTTACCCGGATTGATAAGGTAAAGAAAATTCTCAACTTCTGAGATAGAAGTAATATCATCGGAGTTTACATTATTAGGAGTTGGAGGATAGGAGGGGATATTATTCAGCTCCCTGTGATCGGCGGCAAAGGATATATAGCTTTTTGAAGAATTTCTTTGATAGGAATCGTCCATGTTATCGTAACTTGAACAATAATCGGTTACGAGTATAACATTTCCGGCTGCTTTTGATATATCCAGAAAGCTGATTAAATAGTTACGTTCATTCACTGGCGATTCTTTGTCGTCCGCAACGTAGCCGTAAAATAGATCTTCTTGTCCGTTGGCATCGATAGTAAGAAGGTATGGATTATTTGGAGGTCCTTCTTCTTCGCCGCTTTCAGATACCAGTTCAATTCCATTTTGCGGAATAATCAGGAAATCGGGATCAAAGGATTTAGCATAGGCACTTATTCCTATAACAAATTCGCACATATGTTGACGGTAGACAGGATCTATGTCATCGATACAACCAAAAGAGAATGAAATCAATATTAATGTAAAAGGCAGGAGATTTTTAATTTGTTTTTGCATTTAGCAGGTCAGTTAATAATAGTTATAAATTGAATACTTTATCACGAAAATACTAATTGAAACTTGGACCTACTGAAATTTTAGTATTAAAATGAACTCCTTGTAATTTTATAAAAGTTATTAGCGGGTTTGCTTTACATTAATTTTTTATACAGATACTCAATTTTCCGGTAATAACCAGATTATTGTCTTTGTAAAACCGAACAAGGTATATTCCTGGTAACAAATCTACCCTAATATAATTTTTCAGAACCTTGCCTTCAATTACTTTCTTACCTGAAAGATCAATAATATCATATCGAAAGCCGATAAGATTATTCGATACATTTATATGACGATGTGCCGGATTTGGATATATTTTATAAATGCATTCATCAGGAATATTTAACTGAGAGCTTGGGATATTTGCAACGTTAAAATCCAGCGAATCATAGGCTTCATGAATAAACGGACTATAAGGATTAATAATAACAATATTAAACAGTAATCTGTGGGATGCTGCTTCCAGCATTCCAATATCAACCGTATCGGCACATTGGCAGTAACAGTCGCAGGCCGGATCGTGATCGGTATGATAAGTCCTGACAATATCATATAGCATGTTATTACCTGACATAAATCCGGTTTCAGACAATTGGGTCGTATCGTCGTGTTCAACATATACATAAATAACAGTTCCCGTTTTGCAATCGCAGGCAGTACATGTTTCTTCAAGTTCGGAATCAAAAATGAAATGAACATGATGAAGCGCTACACCCAAAGGGGTAAAATAAGCCAGGAGACTATCACGTGTTTCTTCATTCGATTCACCAAGACCCGCATTCCAGGGATCACTACATTGGGTTTGTTCCCAGTAATATTCAAATAAATTCGTATAGATACATACAGAATCGATTCCTGTACAACAATTCGGAATGGTAAAATACGATTGAACCTGCACCATATCGGTTACTAGTGGATTATCAGGATCAATAGTCAGACTATCTGTTTCTACTGCCATAACTTCATTAACCTGCCAAAATAGGAGGCTTAGTGAAAACTGAAGTGTAAATAATATCGTTTTCATTAATGCTGGAATTTTGGTTTGTTATATGATGCATTAAAGTTGTAAAAAGTTGCCTTAAAATATTTGGATATGAAAAATATTACTTTTTACTTTTGTCCGTAACCGTTGAATTCTTTTGGATGATCAGCAACTTGGAAATACTATACGAAGACAATCATTTTATTGCCATAAATAAAACTAATCACGATCTGGTACAGAAGGATAATACAGGCGATACCGCTTTGGTTGATACGCTTAAAACCTATATCAAAAAGAAATATAAAAAACCCGGAAATGTTTTCCTGGGTGTTACACACAGGCTTGATAGGCCTGTGAGCGGTGTAGTTTTGTTTGCCCGCACAAGCAAAGCACTAAGCCGAATGAATGAGCTCTTCCGTAATGACAAAATAAGGAAAACGTACTTGGCTATTGTAAAAAGGATGCCTGACAAGAATGAAGATGTGCTAGTTCACTACCTGATTCGAAATGCAAAACAGAATAAATCGTATTGTTTCGAGGAGGAAGTGAAAAATTCTAAAAGGGCCGAACTCAGCTATCGGTTAATAACATCTTCCGATAATTATCATTTACTTGAAATAGATCTGAAAACAGGCCGCCATCACCAGATCCGTACTCAACTGGCTGCCATCGGCTGTCCTATAAAAGGTGATCTGAAATACGGATATCCCCGTTCTAATCCCGATGGAGGGATATCCTTACATGCCCGCTCCATGTCTTTTATCCATCCGGTTTCAAAAGAGGTGGTTACCATAGTAGCCAATCCTCCCAAAAATGAGGTGCTTTGGCAGTATTTCATTAGCATTCTGAAATAAAGAAGCAAAATCATATAAATCTGAAAAGCCATACTCAATTTTTAATAATGTAGGGTTCACATGGATAAAATTTCAAGTTTACGAATTATTAAAACAACAGCATAATGAACCGTCGTTGCTTTATAAATAGTCGATGAACCTGGCCTGGTACAGGGTGTGTGTGGTTCGCCGGAATTTGACCATCCGGGAACAGCTACCGAAGGACAAGCATTTCATTTACTTATGGAATCAGCCTTCAGGAAACTGAAGACTAGATCATGAAAATAAAAAGAGACCCGGAGAATTATTGCTGTGGGCAATTGTATTATGGTTATACGAAATCCTCCGGGCCGATTGTCTGTATTATTAAACAGGAATTGGTGAGTCTTACTTTTTCAGGATAGAACTCAACACTTTATTTTTATCGAGCGGTTTTGTACAGAAAAACCAGTCGTAACACTTCATATCGGCTTTCCCTTCCATACGATCCTTAGCAACACCACAAGAGCCGGCTGGTGGTACAATAACTTCATCACCGGGACGCCAATCGGCGGGCATTGCAACGCCGAATTTATCAGCGGTCTGAAGGGCTATCAGAACCCTGTATAATTCATCGAAATTACGGCCGAGACTTAACGGGTAATATACAATAGTACGGATGATGCCGTTTGGATCGATATAGAAGACGGCCCGCACAGCTTTTGTGCTGCTTTCACCAGGTTGTATCATACCGTATTTCTTCGCCACTTCCATAGTGATATCCTCGATAAGAGGGAACTTAACTTCTATATCCTTCATGCCTTTATACTCAATCTTTTCCTTTATGGTACGAAGCCAGGCAATATGGCTGTATAATCCGTCAACCGATAAACCCACCAGCTTACAGTTTGCTTTATTAAACTGCTCTTCCATGCTGGAAAAAGTCATAAACTCCGAAGTACACACCGGAGTAAAATCTGCCGGATGACTAAATAGGATAACCCAGCTACCTTTAAAATCAATTGGAAAATTAATTTCTCCCTGGGTTGTTACTGCCTTGAATTCAGGAGCATGATCCCCAATGCGCGGCATTGAAACTGATACTTGTTCTTTTACATCTTCCATATTCTAATTTTTAAATAATTATTCAGTTGCGTTTTGACCTGCAATGTTTTTACTGCGTTCAATTGATTGCAAGGCCAGGTAATTATCTCCAAACTTTTGCAGGTTTTCCATTTCCACATCGTATTGGTCGAAATGGCGCTCTTCGTCGGCTACTAACTGTTCAAATACCTTTTTTGATACTGAATCGGCATTTTGAGCACAAACGTTGGCCCACTTATTATAATCGTTGTGTTTCCATGTCGGCTGCCAAATCCAGCATATCCTTTACTTTATTCATTTTTTTTACCGGATGTGAAGCAGTCATTTCAACATCACCTTTCAGGAAAAGAATTCGTTCAGCGAGCAATTCAATATGCATCATTTCCTCAATAGCAGTGCGTTTAAATAGATTTGCCAGAAGGTCGTATCCCTGGTCATCGCAATGGAAATGAAAATACATGTATTGATGAACAGCCGATAACTCGTCGGCGACGGCTTTGTTTAATAATTCGATACTTTTTTCTCTCATAATTAATTTATTTTCTGATTATTAATTGTTTTTGTTCTTTATTGTTGGTAATATATATCCCATAACGACAGTGCCAATAACACCTATGATGATAATCAGCCATTTGATTAAAGCATTGGCTATAAAAAAATACACTGAAATGAAAATCATGATCCACATTAGTGTGATAGAATAAATTTTTGTGATGCGTGTTACTCCTCTGTTTTTTTGAAAATCTTTAATGTAGTTCCCCAGATAAGTATTCTGGACCAGCATTTGATAGAGTCTGTCGGAACTACGGAGATATAAACCGGCGGTCAGAAGAATAAACGGTGTGGTAGGCAAACCCGGAACAAATATGCCTATAATGCCGATACCAAGCGATAGAGTCCCAAGAATTATTAAAATTGCTTTAACCATTTTCTGGATCTGATTTTATTCTTTTTTTAAAAATCTGCCGATTATCTGAAGTTTAATATCCTCAATTTTAAAACCGGGAATCTTCTTCTTTTCAAAGTATGAAGTCAACAATTGATTCAAGTCATTGTCAAAATAATCTTCGATACGGTCCGATTCGGTGCAGTATAAATGATGATGTTCTTGTTCAACTGCGTCGTATCGCATTAGATCTCTTTCGGTCTTAACCTTTTTAATGATTTGCTTTTCGGAAAGAACTTCCAAAATTTTATATATTGTTCCTGTGGCAATATTTGGATGTTTCTTCTTAATAGATGCAATGATCTGTTCTGCTGTAGGATGATTATTCAACGATATAACAGCTTCAAGTACCGCAAGCCTTTGTGGTGTTATTTTCAGTTTGTGATATATCAACTTTTCCCGAACCTTAGCAAGTTTAGAATTCATTAGTACTTAAATAAGAATTATTCTCATTTAGGAATAAACAAATTTAAGCATTAATTGGAAAACCAACAAT
>CAYMQP010000062.1:0-14971 GCA_964392505.1 uncultured Bacteroidales bacterium | reverse complement strand
TTATAATATCATTTATATCCGATATTTCTTTAAATACAGTTCCTCCTCCCAACCAGTAAGCAAAACCATGACGCGATAATAAACCGGATTGCGGTCGGTTAAAAAAGTGCCGGTACTCAGCCAATATTATTATTGAATTGTTATGACGATATTGCCCCTGATAATAGCCCCTTAGATCATCAGCACCACCGGGTTGAGCCATGTTTATCCAAGGAACATTACCAAAACTCCACGATGATTTCAGTTGAAATGCTATTATTGATCCGTTACGAATTATGGGGAAATAATGGCAGTAGTCAACATGTAACTTTTGATATTTATTATCGCTATTAAGTAATTCAAGATAACTTATTCCCTTTATTTTTAAATAAAAGCCGGGTAGAAACGGATTATATGGATTTCGTGTATCATAAAATGCCATAATTCCTATACCACCTGAAAAAATGTCAGTGCCATAATTAAGGATTTCAGGATCTTCAAGCATTAGTTCAGCCGGTTTGGCAGCCGTAAACGAATTAAAATTGGCAATAAATCCAGCATAGAGATTACTTGCTGCCCGAAATAAAATGGAAGGTTGAAAAACATAGCTTTCCCTTTTATAAGCAGTGGTAGTGTTACCTTTTTCAACGGTATTACCATTTTCCATTCCAACTCCCCAATAATTATCGGTCATATTCCGGTATTCGGCATTAATTTCTATGAAAACAAGATTATCGAACCAGAATGACCTGGGATGAACTATGAAAGTGTATGATCCTTCCGTATTAATATTCAATGAGGCGGGAAATTCTGAATGCAGAAGATAAGGATTATTCCGTTTGGTTTTAAACGTAATAACTCCGTCGGCATCGAATGAAAATCCCATTTCAGGGGTATATACCGGTATAATCATTCCGGAAAAAATAGGAGTACCAGCTTCAAAACGTTCATTTTTAGTAGTTGAGCGGAAAAAATTTAATGTTGGTTCCTGAGTATGTAGCAATCCTGAAAGGCATAATAAACTAATTATGGAAAGGACTCTGAGCATATTATGTGTATCTTATTACTTTTCAAAAATAGGTGAAATAATATTTTGGTAGCAGTAAATTGGTAAAACATCTAGATTATTAGTTTGTTATCCTAAAAAGTATAAGATGGAACTTAAAAATAAGAAATGTGTTCCTTGCGAAGGAGGTATACCCCCGCTCAATAAAAATCAGGTAAAAGCTTATTTATCAATGATAGATAGTATGTGGAATGTTGTGGATGACAAAATGATTATAAGAGAATTTCATTTTGTAAACTTCAAACATACCATGGATTTTGTGAATAATGTAGCTGATATTGCTGAGAAGGAGGGGCATCATCCCGATATGTATATTTCCTATAACCGATGCCGGCTCGAGTTATGGACTCATGCCATAAAAGGATTATCAGAGAACGATTTTATTCTGGCAGCGAAGATTGACGAGCTGAAATAACGAATTAAGAATTTTGTAATAAAAGAAACAGGTTAATCAAAAATTTCGGCGTAGCGGTGATAACTGAAATTGAAACGGGGCAGTAGTTCCTCATAAATTTCGCCTGATTCCAATATTTCATCGTCGCCGTCTTCGTAAAACCACTTTAGATTGATTTTCTTGTAGTTGCTGTTTGATTCAATGGCTTTTAGAAAATCGTAAAGTTGTTTTGAGACGGCTGTATTAAAATACTCCAGATTAATTTCAATATTTAGTTCATCAATAGCAAATTCTTTTACCCAGGTAATAAGTGGATTAAAAAAATTATAAGCATCTTCAGGTAATGCCCGGCCACTGAGTTTAAGAAGCCCGTTTGTCTGAAATTCAACAGTTGGTAATGTTTCCGTTCCTTCTACGAACAAATTCTCCATACCTTTTTTAAATTACAACGTTGTAAAAATAAGGTTTTAATTTTTTACTTAATCATTTTAATTGACTTAAATCTGATACTGAGTGACCAACAATGCAATACGCATTTTTATGAATTCAGGTTTCATGAATGAGTCTATTTAATAATAAAATAAATTCTTTTTCTTCAAAGTTTGAACAGTTGATGAAATACTTTTTTGAATACCTTCCGAATAACTGTGAAGCTTCATAGCTTGTGTTTAATGCGAGAACATGTTTTTCTGCCTTCAGGGCAAGGGCTATTTCCGAATGGGTTCCGGGGCTTTCTCCGATGACAACAACAATAGTACTGGAAAGAATATTTATATTATTTCTTGCATTACCCATGCCAGTAATTATTGGAATATCGACATACCGACTCATTCCACTAATATCATTTCCGGGGAGAATTCCTATAGTTATACCTCCTGCCTCTTTAGCGCCTTTAAGCGCAGCATCCATCACTCCACAATTTCTTCCCCCTGTGAGTATCAGATATCCCTGTTGAGCAACTATTTTCCCGATTTTGTTAGCCAGATAACAGTCTTCAGGTTTCGCCGTTTCTCCGGGTCCCATTATCCCTATTACTACTGGTAGGTTTTGCATTACATTGTTTTAACATTCTTTTCAGATGAGTTTTCTTATTTCAGTAGCTTTAATAATGATTTTTACGATTTCTTCTATCGACAATGTCATGCAGTTAATAGTAAGGTCGAATTGGGTATAATCGGTATTTTTCCCTTCAAAATATTCTCGAAACTGACGCCTTTTTTTATCAATATCTTTGGTAAGTTTTTCAGCTTCTTCAAGTGAAATAGTGTGTTTTTCACTGGCTCTGAGAACTCTCCATTCTAAGGGTGCTTCAAGATTCACATGGAATGATTGAGGTATATCGCGCGTAATGGCGACACCACCCCTTCCTACAATTACTGCGTATCCTTCACATGCGATATTACGAATTACTCTGCCTACAGTATTTCTGATTCTGCGATCGCTTTTGTAATATTTACTGAGATGTGCCGTTAAAATATCATCGATGATTCCTTTTTGCTCATAATCGAAAACATATTTTATTCTGGAAGGATCTAACTCTAATTCCCGGGCCGATTCACTCATAATCTCTTTGGTGATCATTTTCCATTGAATCTTTTTATAACCTTTGACGAGCATTTTTTCTGTTAATGCTTCGGTGAGCAGAGCAGCAACCTTTTTTGCCGGGCATCCATATAATCGTGAAATAGTAATTACCGGACCGGGTTGTCCTTTGTTGCCACATTCTTCCTGAAGGCGGTTTGACATATATTTAATCAGATCAACCCCCATAGTGCGAAATGATTTTAATGTGTCGTTTGACTAAATTTAATAATTCTCGACAGATAATAAAAACCCAACAGTATTTTTCAATGAAAAACGGAGAAGGTTATAATCCTAGATAATTAATATTTTTAATAACTTAGAAGAAAAAGGATACTGATCGTGAGATTATCTATTCAGGTATAATAATTAAAACACATCAAAATGAATACTGCCGAATATTGGATCCAGCATCTGAATCTTACACTCCATTCGGAAGGTGGATTTTTCCGGGAAATTTACCGGTCGAACGTTGAGGCGGATCATAAGAATCTTCCGCACGGATATCAAGGATCGAGGCGCTTATCAACCAGTATATACTATTTACTTCGTTCGGGAGATATTTCACGTTTCCACCGGTTACGATCCGATGAGGTATGGTATTATCACTATGGAAGCAGTGTAAAGATTATATTAATCAACCAGGAAGGGCATAAATATACCAAATTGTTAGGACCACGGCCTGAGAAAGCGGAACAACCACAGGTAGTGGTTCCGGCAGGAACTATTTTCGGAGCCGAAATCATCGAAAGTAATTCTTTTGGTCTTTATGGATGCATGGTTACACCCGGTTTTGAGTATGATGATTTCGAGATATTTAACAAAGAAGATCTTATCCAGGCTTACCCGAAATATGCTGAATTAATAGAAAAATTTGGATAAGGATTAATTAAGATTTCATTCTTCCTTAAATAACTCTGAGAACAGATAATAGGCTCCTGATACAACAATTTCAGAATCTTTTAATTCGGGAGTCATAGACAGAATTTCACTTCTGTTATCTGATTTTCTTCCTGTTTTTATTTCGAAAGGTTTAAATTGTGTACTGTCAATTTTAACAAATAGATACTGATTTCCTTCCGAATTAACAATGGCCTCGGTGTTAATCGAATATACAGAATCGGAGTTAACATATATTCGAGCACTTACATACATTCCGGGCATTATATTCTCTGAATCTGTTAGAATATCAGCATGCAAGTTAATCGAATTATTTTTATCAATTGAACGGGTAACTGCTCTGACTTTGGCTTTATAAATACGATCGGACTGGCTTATTAAGGAAAAATCGATATGCTGTTCTTTAGCAATATGAATAGCGTCCTTTTCATAAACCTTCAGATGAAGAATAGGATTTCGTTTTCCGACCACTTCGAATATCGGTATATCCTCGCTACATAACATGCCTATCTGGCAATTCACTGCGGTTATATAGCCCTGTACCGGCGACGTAAGCTCAATTTTCGAAACCAGGTTATCAACCGTCAGACTGTCGGCTTGAATACCTAGGAGGGAGAGCTGTTTTTTTAGTGCATAAAGATGAACTTCGGTTTTACGAAATTCGTTCTGAGCCTGCTGCATTAATTTAACCGATGTGGCATTTTCAAGGGTAAGCTCGCCCTGTCGTTTAAATTCTTCTTTATAGTAATCATATTGACTTTTAACTTCCAGAAATTCCTGTTGTAATTTAATATATTCAGCGTGTTCAAGTATAGCAAGTGTTGAACCTCGTTGTACAAAGTCGCCGATATGCACTAGAATTTTTTTAACATAACCTTTCATGGGAGCATTTACCAGAGCCTGATCATTGGGATTGGCTTCAATGGAACCATTACACTTAATGACATCGGATAATATATGTTTTTCAATCCGGCCGGTTTCGATTTCAGCATATCTGAGTTGTTCGCTGGTAAGTAAAACCGAATGAGAAGGCACTGTATCATTCTTTTCAGGCATATCGTTCGATTGTCTTTTGCAGGCATACATACCAATTATAAAGGCTGATATTAGAAGTAAAACATTATTTTTCATAGATTTCCAGTTGAATAGCTGTTTGGTTATAATCATTCATTACTAATAAATATGCTTCCTTAATCTGCAATGCCAGCGATACACTTTGCAAAAATTCAGTAAAATCGATTTCTTCCACCTGTAGTTGGGCTTCTGCTGTTTTAAGCAGAATATCTGCCTGGGGCAAAGCCTCTTGCTGATAATGCCGTATTAGACGGAAGTGTTTGTTAAGGTTGTAAAGCAAATATTCTATCTCGAAAGCGATACGATTTTTATTATACTCGAATTCGTTTAGTGCCATTTGCGATTCGATCCGTGATTGAGCAATTTCGGCTTGCTGGCTTTTTAACCAAAGCGGCACCGCAATACCAATCTGCCACCCGTAGAGTCCTTTCTCGTTGTTGATTTCCTGAGTAAAAAAACCAGCTCGGATTTCCGGAAAATACTGCGATTTAACAATAGCCTCATTTGTTTTGGCAAGTTTAAACTTAGTGTCGAGATAGGAAGTCATAAGTTCGCCTCGAAGAAAGGTAGTGTCATTTACTTTGGCAATTTCATATATCTGAAAATCATCAAGGAGGGGCGATAGTTTTATTTTTGCCATAAGTAGTTGCTGCAATTTCATTTCAGCAATAACCAGATCGTCGAGTGAATTCATGTATCGGCTGTTCAATTCAGATACTTTCGAAGTGGCGATAGCTTTTTTTGCCAGAGAAATATCACCTTTTTCATAGCGAAGGTTAACAATCTCAACAAGCCGCTTATAAAGTGTAGCTTCTTCTTCTCTTAACATTGTGATAGCAAATTGGTATTGCCAGAATAAATAAGCGGATTTTACTTCGGCGGTTAGCTGCTTTACTGCAATTTCGTAAGCTGTAAGTTCCAATTCGTAATTCAAACGTGTTTTCCGAAGCATTTGACTATGTGCAAGTATAGAACCGAAATTCTGGTTCACTTCAAGATAATAATCTTGCTCGGGGGAGTTTATCTGTCCCCATTGGTAAGTCAATTCAGCGGGTTCAAGATTCAGAAAACCCCTACGTTGTAATTTAGCATAATCAATCTGAAGGTTTGCATTCTTTATCACAACATTATTGGCCAGTGCTGTATCAACAGCCTGCTGTAATGTTATTTTGGTGCTAGGTTTATCCTGTGAAAATACTTTTGGAGAGAACAATAATAAAAACAGGATTCCCAATACTATCGGAGTTACTCTTTTTCTCCTGCGAGGGAGTCGCAAATTAATGCCATCTTTTGAATTAAGAAGCAGGTAAAGAATAGGCAGAATTATTAAAGTAAGCATGGTTGAGGTTATGATTCCGCCAATAACAACTGTTGCAAGTGGACGCTGAACTTCGGCACCGGCTGAGCTAGAAACAGCCATGGGAAGAAATCCAAGAATGTCGGTACTCGCAGTAATAAGCACAGGTCGGAGGCGTGTACTGGCTCCTTTGATAACAATATATTTTATATTAGTTATTCCTTCTTCGGCCATTTGTCGGTAGTATGAAATAAGAACGATACCGTTTAATACTGCCACTCCGAATAAAGCAATAAAACCTATACCCGCCGAAATACTGAAAGGTATTCCCCTTATCCATAATGCAGCAATACCACCAACTGCTGAAAGTGGCACGGCAGTGAAGATTAACAAGGCGTATTTAAATGAATTAAAAGTAAAAAATAAAAGTATCAGAATGAGAAGCAAGGCAATTGGGACAGCTATTGATAAACGCTTCCGTGCGTTCTCGAGATTTTCAAACTGGCCTCCGTACTGAACATAATATCCTGACGGGAGATTAAATTTTGCCGAAAGTTCAGCATCTATTTCCTTAACAAGGCTTTCGATGTCGCGATTGCGTACATTAATACCTATATTTATTCTTCTCCTTGTGTTATCTCTTGATATTTGCATTGGGCCTTCGAGCAGCACGACCTCGGCAACTTCGCTTATCGGTATAACATTTCCCTCGCTTGACATCACATTCAGATCGGTCAGATCGAGATCGGTACGATAAGGTTCTGCAATACGCAAAACAAGATCGAATTTCCTATCGTTTTCGAAAATAAATCCTGCAGTAGTTCCGGCAAATGCTGTACGTATAGTATTATTCAACTGTTCAATATTTAATCCGTAACGAGCCATTTCGTCGCGTTTGTACCTAACAATGTATTGAGGCAGTCCGGTAGTTTGTTCAACCCTGATATCAGCCGCTCCTCTGATGTTGGAAATGATTCGGGCCGCTTCTTTTGCTTTTTCGGAAAGTATACTTAAATCGTCGCCATAAATTTTAATAGCGATATCCGATTTGGTACCAGTCATTAATTCGTTAAAACGTAACTGGATAGGTTGGGTGAATTCAAATGAAGCTGCAGTAAGTACGGAAAGTGCATTCTTCATTTTTTCTATAAGTTCCTCGCGCATATTAGCCGAGGTCCAGTCCTTCTTATCTTTCAGAACGATCATAATATCAGCATCTTCGACTGCCATAGGATCGGTCGGCACTTCGGCTGTACCGATTTTTGATACTACCTGAAGCACTTCAGGGAAATTGTCAAGAAGAATTTTTTCGGTCCGTGTCGACATTTTAATACTCTGGCTAAGCGAACTTCCCGGAGGAAGGGTCATTTGCATAGCAAGATCACCTTCTTCAAGTGTTGGTACAAATTCTCCGCCGAGAAACGGGAATGAAATAATACTGGCTATAAATACCAGGGAGGTCACAATTAAAATAAGGATTTTATAACGAAGTGAAAACTTCAATACCGGATGATAGGTATATTTTAGGAACCTGATTATTCGATCGGATAGCGTTCGCTTGTTGATAATTCGTTTATTCAGAAATAACGACGACATCATGGGAACGTATGTCATCGAAAGTATGAATGCTCCGAGAATGACAAACGAAAAAGTCTGTGCCATAGGACGAAAATTCTTGCCTTCAATTCCTGTAAGGGTTAAAATCGGGATAAATACTACGAGGATAATTAAAACACCAAACGAAGCCGATTGGTAAATATTTCTTGAAGCTTTAGATACTTCAGCATTCATTTGTACCTGATCGAGTTTCTTACCCGCATAGTTATGATGCAGATGGTACAGGATGCTTTCGACAATAATAACAGCTCCGTCGATTACGATACCAAAGTCGATAGCTCCCAGCGACATCAGATTAGCCGATACACCAAAAAGATGCATCATAATAAAACCGAAAAGAAGGGAAAGAGGAATAACGGACGCTACAATGAGCCCTGAGCGGTAATTTCCAAGCAAAAGGATTAACATAAAAATTACAATCAAACCTCCTTCAATCAGGTTTTTTGCGACTGTTGATGTAGTACGTTTTACCAAAGCCGCTCTGTCGAGGTATGGTTTTATGGTAATTCCTTCGGGGAGTGAATTTTCAACTTTACTTATGCGAGCTTTGACTTCCTTAATTACTTTCGATGAATTTGCACCTTTAAGCATTAGGGTAATACCTCCTACTGCTTCACCTTCACCGTTTTTGGTCATGGCTCCAAACCGGGGTGCGTAACCAAGGCTCACTGTAGCCAGGTTTTTCACTAACACGGGTGTACCTTGGATATTTTTAACCACAATGTTTTCTATTTCCTCGATATTGGAGAGAAGCCCCTCAGTACGTATATAATATGCTTTTTTAGATTTTTCAATGTAACTGCCTCCGCTGCTCTGGTTATTTTTACTTACGGCTTCAAAAATATCGGCACAGGTAAGATTATAATTACGCATCAGATAGGGATCGACCGCAATTTCATATTGTTTCAGGTAACCTCCGAAACTGCTTATTTCAACTATTCCAGGAATACCAGATAATTGCCTTTTTACTATCCAGTCCTGTATTTCGCGCAATTTCATAGGTGTATAAACCGACTTATAGGCCTTATCGACTTCAAGGGTATACTGGAATATTTCTCCCAGCCCTGTTGTAATAGGCAACATTTGTGGAATTCCATATTCTTCGGGTATATCAGATTTTGCCTGTTGTAAAATTTCACTAACATTCTGACGCGCATGCAGTATAGGTACCTTGTCATTAAAAACAACAGTGATAACTGACAATCCATATCGAGAAATACTCCGGATCTCGATTACATCAGTAATGTTGGCCATGGCTATTTCGAGAGGAAAAGTAATCAATCGTTCAACTTCCTGAGGGGAAAGCGATGGAGAGGTTGTTACAATCTGAACTTGGTTATTGGTAATGTCCGGTACAGCATCGATAGGAATCTGGTACATCGAGTAAATGCCGAAACCAATGAGCACTAGCATGAAAAATGCTATAATTGGCTTTTGTTCAACTGAAAAGTCTATTATTTTACGAAACATTACATTAATGAGGTTTTCAATACAAATCTAGAATATTCTAAAAGGTTTTTCCACACTTATGATAGATTTAAAAGAATCCTTATTAGCTTACTTCAGATTAAAACATGTCGGTATATACCCATCATTTTGTAAGAAAAAATAGTTTAAAAAATGCGTATTTATTATAGGAAATTGGGTAATCTTTCTAATGAACCCGGACTATTTTACAGATTATCTTTAATTAATAAAACCATCCTATGATTAATGATTTTATAGTCCAGGCGTACCCGGGTAAAAACCTGATGACAGTAATTCTGAATGGATTCTTTATGAAATCAGAAATTGAACTGGCACTTTATCTTGCCTCCAATGAAGCAAAAAAACTCCAACGGGGATTTGAAGTGTTGGTGGATATTCAGAATTTAAAAGTTGCACATAAAAAATATAACCTGGGCTTAACCGAGATGAAGAAAGTATTAAAGCAATTGGGAGCTGGGAATATACGTATTTCAGACTTAAATCGTTCCTTTACAAGGCATAGCTTTAATAGTGTCGGTTTTTACCCATATGAAAATGAGTGGTTTTTTTCATAAAATGCGTGCTTTTGCTGATATCTTTAGAGCATTTCACACGTAAATTTGTATAGTAAAATAATGTAAAGAAAACAAAGTTAAAAAGTGGTCATATAGGTTGTTTCATGGTTAATATTTGATGTAGGGTTTGGTTGGATTTAGGTAGACGGCAGGGTAGCATTCCATATGTTGCCCTGCTTCATTTTTATACCAATTGAGAATCGCGCAATATATTACAATTCCTCGGGCAATTATCGTTATATATCAGAATTTCAATGTTTTAACCTCATTTTATATTAAATAGATGTCGGTAAATACGCAATCTTTTTTGAGTAACTTATTCCATTTTTTGAGTATTTTTTCTCTTTATCCGGATTGGCTATAATTTTACTTTTGTATAATATGATGGATTTGGAGTTGAAGGGAGCGGCTTTTAAACATTTACCATTAATAACCACTTGATGAAAAAGCAAAAGGTTTTAATAGCTGACGATAATCCTCATTTCGCAAAGGCTCTTAAATTCATGTTATTAGATTCGTTTCAGGATCGTATCGAAGATATAATCACAGTAAAAGACGGGGAAGAATGTCTAAAGGAACTAAATCGTAAGATTTACGATATGGTTTTTATGGATATTAATATGCCCAAAATTAATGGCATCGAAGCAACCCGCGAAGCTACCACCCTATATCGTAACCTTGTTGTAGTTGCGGTTTCGTTTCACTCCGAAATGAAATATGTTGTTCAGATGATCGAAGCGGGTGCACGCAGTTATATTATAAAAGACGAAATTTGCCGCGATTCTCTGGAAAAAGCCCTTTCAATTGAGTATTCCTACTAATCAGAGAAAAGAAAAAGTTTAATAGTATTTTGTCAGTTTATTTCCAAACTAAAATTTTAGATCTGACATAAAAAAGCTGTTTCTTGCTGTCGCAATAAATGACTTGTTTTTGCCAATCTTTTATAATTTAGGAAAATAATCTGACTTAAAACGGCTATATGAATCCCGAAATATCATTGAAGAATTTGCGGAGATCGATTCTCCTTTCAGCCGCACTGAATGAACGATCGCTTTCGGAATTATTGAAATTATTCACAATCCGTCAACTACGACAAGATGAATTTTTTCTTCATGCCGGGGAATATCCATTATATCTGGCTTTTATTGAACAAGGTATCATTTCTTCATTTTATGCCAGTTTACAGGGAGAAATAATAATAAAAGGCATTTTTATACCAGGTATGTTTGCATTACCTCTGCCGGCATTTTTATATAGAAAACCTTCATTTCTGAGTTTTCAGGCTATCACTGATACAGCTCTTTTTTGTGCAAAATACGCTGATTTGCAAGCTCTCTTGAAAAGAAACAGCGCAGTACATACTTTCGTAAGAACACTAATTGACAGGGAATGGATTGTGAATCGCGAAATACATGATGCCGGACTTCATGTTTACAATAACCGTTCAAGATATAACATATTCCAATCAAAATATGAAGGCTATATAAATCAGATACCCGCCACAATAATTGCTTCCTATTTGAATATTCCCCTCAAATTGTTAGAAAAATTGCAACAGCACAAAGGAAAATAAATTTTTGTGAGATTTATTTACGATGAGGAGAATCATTTTATTCAGGTGATAACGTTCATTCGAATTTTGATGGCTGCCGGGGCTTATTCTATTACATTTACTACAAATTCGGGTTTCGGTAATATAAGTTAGTTTAACAAAGAAAGAGATTTTGTGTAGGAATTGTTGAGATCAAGTTACTAACTTTGCTAGCCCTGGCGGATTCGTCAGGGCTAATTTGTTTTATAGACATGGATCCGGCATATTGTAGCGATTTCAATACCTATCGGCGAAGAAACACGAGTAAAGTTGTTATTGGAGACATCCCTTTAGGAAGTGAATATCCGGTGCGGCTACAATCGATGACAAATACAATCACTTCTAATGTTCAGGCTACAGTAAAGCAAATTATTGATATTTACAAAACAGGTGCAGATTATGTGAGGCTTACGATTCCGTCGTTAAAAGATACAGATAGTCTCAGGGAAATAATGTTGAAATTAAGGGATCAGGGCTGTATGGTTCCGGTTATTGCCGATATCCATTTCAATCCGAAAATAGCCTTTATTTCAGCCACAATGGTTGATAAAGTGCGTATTAATCCGGGGAATTTTACAGATAGAAAGCTCTCGGGCAGTAAAATACTCACAGATCAGGAATACGATCGAGAGTTAAAAACTACTCGAGAAAAATTATTTGAATTGATTGAAATCTGTCGTAAACATAATACCGCATTAAGAATTGGAGTAAATCACGGATCCTTATCTGACCGAATTATAAACCGTTATGGCAATACGCCTGAAGGGATGGCCGAATCGGCAATGGAATTTTTAAGAATGTGTGTTGATGCCAAGTTTAATAATATCGTAGTTTCGATGAAAGCCAGTAATACGCGCATTATGGTTTATGCTACCAGGTTGTTGGTGAAATTGATGGGAAAAGAAAAAATGTCATTTCCATTGCATCTGGGAGTGACTGAAGCTGGTGAGGGTGAAGACGGACGCATAAAATCGGCTGTGGGTATTGGTTCTTTGCTTACCGATGGAATAGGCGACACAATAAGAGTATCGCTTACTGAAGATCCGGTTAATGAAATACAAGTTGCCCGTAAACTGATTGATCTGACTTCCAGACGGAAAAATCATGCTCCGATAATCCCGTTCGGTAATATTCCGATAGATCCTTACACTTACGACAAACGCGAATCATTGCAAATAACCGGTATTGGTGGACATAATGTACCCGTAATAATTGCCTCGGTTAAAGGATTAATTACCCACGATAATTTAAAAGAAGTTGGTTGGGTATATGCGGGACAATCGGGTTGGAAATTTACCGATACATCGCCCGATATTATTGCCTGTGATTCCTGGTCGAAAAATATTCCTGTTCCGACAACGAAAAATATTACCCTCTTCTCAAACCAGGTTGATACAAAAGAAAAAAACATCAGGCTAATTCCCCGAATTGAGTGGGAACAATACCTGAATAAGAATACCTTGATAAATGGTCCGCGATTTTTACATCTTAAGACAAAGGATTTAACCCACAAAAACATATCAAATCTGATAGGAGATTTCAACAGTATAATTGTCCTTGGTTCTGATAATACAAATGCTTATGCCGATATTCGAGCTGCTATGTTCAGATTAATTAATGCCGGAATTAAAAATCCTGTGATCTTCAAATTAGCACTCAATGAAGATGAAAAAGAAGATTTTCAACTTAAAGCGGCTGTTGAACTTGGAGGATTGTTTATTGACGGATTGGGAGAAGGTATCTGGCTTGAGAACAGCGGGGCAGTAAGTAACTCAGATGTAATATCAACAGCCTTTGGAATTTTACAGGCCAGCCGTGTACGAATATCAAAAACCGAATATATTGCGTGTCCGTCATGCGGACGTACGCTGTTTAATATACAGGCAACAACCCAAAAAATCAGAAAGCGTACCGCGCATCTTAAAGGACTTAAAATTGGTATTATGGGGTGTGTTGTAAATGGTCCGGGCGAAATGGCCGATGCCGATTATGGTTATATAGGTTCAGGAAAAGGTAACGTTAATCTCTATAAAGAAAAGCAACTTGTAAAAAGAAATGTTCCGGAAACCGAAGCCGTGAATGAATTAATACAACTCATAAAAGAGAATGGAGACTGGATTGAACCCGAATCTCCTTTAAATGCATAAACTGGTAGATTTATTTAAATATGATTGATTGAATATTCCTGACTTCAACAGATTGTTCCGAAGGTTGATTTGTCAGCGGATTCATTATTTGTACGATAATCTCGTTATAATTATCGCCCGGTCCATAACACGACATAGCCAGTTCTGCTTCTTCAAGCGTAACCGATACGCCATCCTTCCTATAAATTCGTAAGGTACCTTTCTCATTTCCCACCGATGCAGCAGGGGCTTCGGAATATCCCTCGGGAACAATCCTTTCAAACTGACTGTAGTCTTTTATTTCGGTAACAGCACCCATATATTTACCTCGGATAATAATATAATTATCGGAATAAATTTCTTTTCCGCATTTTAACTGGCCAAAATGGATGGCATCGATTGATTTACCATCTTTCGTAATAATCAGTACAGGTTGTTTATGAGTCTGACTAAATCCTAGCAGATTAAAAACCAGCATAAGCAAGGTTAGTGTAATTTTGATTTTCATTGTTGACGATTTTACTTCAGAATGCCAATTTAAGGATTTTTATTTATTATGCGGTATGGTTTGCAATTCAAATGCATAACTAACAGATTAAATTATTTTATAAATTGTGAAAGATTTTTTCCATGGTAACTCCGTGATTCAGATGCAGAACTTGCATATTCAATGAACGTGCTATACGAATATTTATTTCGGTATCGTCGAGTAAAAGCGTTTTTCGGCAATCCAGCCGGGCATCGGAAATAACGTAATTAAATATTTCAGGGTCAGGCTTTCGCATACCTATTTTATATGAGTAATATACTTTATGGAATAATGCAGGAAAATTTATCTTATGAGTCTCTAAAATATATTTATTATAGTAATTTGTGTGAATTGGATTGGTATTACTTAGTAAAAGCAACCTATATTTTTTACCCAGCTTTTTAAGAATATGAAGTCGTATTTTCGGAGTATCTAGCATCATGGCACACAGTGCATTATTGAGTTTTTCTTTGTCCACAACTTTACCGATTTCTGCCTGAAGTCGGTTATATATCTCTTGAGTTTCAGCTTTTCCTGTTTCAAAACGAAAAAACAAATCATCGTTAATTTCAGGGTCGAAATATCTTTCGAATGAAGGATGTCCAAGTTTTATAAATGCCTCGATGCATGCCTCAGGATGAATGTTGGTAATTACGCCACCCCAATCGAATATGATGGTATTTACGGTGTTGAAATCAATGTTTACAGACTCTGATATTTTCATTATTTTAGCGTGAAGACTTATACCATGTTAAAGATATTTCAGTACTATGAG
>CAYMQP010000061.1:0-14979 GCA_964392505.1 uncultured Bacteroidales bacterium | reverse complement strand
CATCTGGTGAGGATAAACCAGGGTATTCTCAAGACGCATAGCGGGTCCCCATTCACCGTCAATTGCGATCAGAAGGGGAATTTTTGATATTGACTGATAATAACGAGCCAAACTGGCAACTTCTTCGGGTTTCCCTCTGAAAAATATAATTCCACCGACATTATGTTTTTTGATCAGCTCAGTAACTCTCCGAATATCGGTTTTACCTTTTTCAGGGTAAGCAGGTATCATAAATAACTGTCCCAGCTGTTCTTTAATTGATAATGACTGGAATACAGAGTCGGCCCAGTCATTCTTGCCTTTTAAAAACGGTGGGGGTGAGGCCTTAAATTTGAATTCCTGTTCGCTAATGGGTCGATTATCGAAAGAAAACTGGAAAAATACTCCTGTAATGAATGCAAATGTGAGTATTAAAATTGTTTTATGAAAGTTACCCCTCATTGGTATATACAATCTGCGCAATATCATGCCAATTATTCTTTCATACCGAAATTAATGCCTCCGGGTTTCAAAATATACAAGGAAAATGAGGATTTATTAACAATACATTATGAAACGCGACAGGTAAAAATAATCTGACATGTTTATCATGATCAGATTATATGACAAAATGAACTTGTTATTCTATAATAAAGAATATCTGATCGAACGATCAGTTCCACCATCTTCCACGCTGCTGGTATAGTGAAATAAAACGCTCAATACTACGGTCGCCTGTTTGTTCGATATCAGAAGGAAAATAACAGGCGGGAAGCTCTCCAAGCCGGTGGTGATATTGAAGGCACTCACAACAGATTCCTTTTTTACTACATGAAAATGTACAATTACAGAATTTCTGATTTGATGCTTTATTACATTCCATATTGTGATGCGATTTTACAATAAAGATAAATCATGAAGGACCTGGCTGGGCACGGCATTTTTATTGAGCATGATTGAGATTGTCTTATATTGAAAATAAGGCTTTGACACAAAAAGGTATCCGTCAAACGGATTATCTTCGCCCCATGAATTTTTAACATAATAATAGTAACGCCCGTTTTTATCCTGTGCAAGTCCTATGATATGCATACCGTGATCGTCGGTAGTACTGTAATTATCGAATGCCTGTTGCCGCAATTCGGGCGTTATTATAATTTCTTCGACAGGTTTATTTACATTGAAAATGGCTTCCTCCTTTTCGGTTTGTGATTTTTTTGACCATTTATGTCGTTCTTTTTCCGATCCGGGGGTATAAACCATTTTCGGAGCCAGTGCAAGACCCTGTTTAAAACTGAAGCCATCTTCGGTTATATCTGCTGCCCAGGCAACAGAGTAACCTTTATATATGGCAGAATCAACAATTTCTTCCAGTATAGCAAGTGGAACATTATAACTTTCGGCCCACGACCAGTTGTCTGGTATCTCAAGAATTATTGGTTCGTAATAAGGTTTATGTATAAAGCTTGTTATCATGATATAATTAGAGGGATCTAATCCAAGCGATTCGGCAAAACTTATCGGAGTATAAGAAATACCATTATAATTAAAAGTATCTGGAATTTCACCAAGATACGAATCAAGTACCTTATTAAAACCTTCTTTCCAAACGGCGCTCAGTTCCTTCTCGGGATCGGCAACCAGTGCATTGACATATTTTAATAATAAGCGATCCATTTCGGAATGTACATGAAGTTCGGTATTTACCTTTAATCCTGTATATTTTTCTTCGGGTACGATTCCGTAACGATCAACAACATCGGTTACATCATTGGCTTCACCTCCTGGTGCAAAATTAGTTTTGCCATGCATACGAATATAGCGAATAGCCTTTCTTTCGTAAGTATATCTAACAATGAACATTTCTGAGAGGTCAAATTCACCCTTTCCGGTTCGTATTAATTCCGATTCGAGTAACGACAATGCGCTGAAGCTCCAACAAGTGCTGGTTTTATATTGATCTCTTATAGGTGTAGCTGGAATTTTTTGGAGAATGCGGATCTTTTCACCGGTTACCTTGTTTTCAACTATATTCTCTGTGTCATTATCTTCGGCCAGAAATAAAAAGTAACTAAATAAAAAACCTGAGAGCAGAATCAATACTTTCATCTGGTTAAGATTAAAGAGCAATATCTATTTGAATTTACAAAGAAAATCAATAATGTAAAATATTTACATAATCAACTGAGATTTTTGACAGTTTGCTTTTGGTTTAGGATAAGTTAGCTTGGAAAACTGTTCTATATAAATTCCTTAGATTATTCCACTAGCTATGTGTAAGTTCATATTAAAATATGACACTATTTTATTTTACAATCTTTAACTCTGTTCGACGGTTATTGGCTCGTCCCTCCTCAGTTTCGTTGGTATCAATCGGTTGTGAAAGACCGTATCCTTTATAGGTGAGGCGTTCCATAGCTATCCCGTTTTCAGTAAGATACTGGACTACCGATTTGGCTCGGTTTTTCGACAGGGTCTGATTATAAACTGGAGTACCGGTGTTATCGGTATGCCCACTTATTTCAATGTTGATTGAAGGATTATTTTGTAAAAAGACTACAATTTTATCGAGTTCATATTTCGATTCGACTTTTAGCGCATAAGAATCGGTCTCATAAAATATATTTTTAAGAATTATCGATTCTCCGGCTTCCAGTGGTTTTAACGGAACATCTTTCAGAAAAGGTTTATCGATGTGATAAATACCCCTGAGCGCAAAATTATCGGAATAAAATAAATATCCCGAATGGGTTACATTCAGCATATAATCGCGATCGGTAGGAATACAGAGGAGGAATTCGCCAGTTCGTTCATCTGATTCCGATTGGCTGACGAGGCTGCCATCGCCAAGGTTGTAAAGTTCAAACTTGGCTTTAAGCCGTTTTCTGGTTTTTTCATCATAAACCTGCCCCTCCATATAGGAAACCTCTTCTGGCCTGGCTTCTTTGTATAATTCGAACTGGAATATATCTTTCCCGTTTTTTTTATTCATATCAGAAGCATAATATGCTATATTTCCTTTTGCATTCACAATGAGTCCTATCTCATCTCCTGATGTGTTAATAGGATACCCCAGGTTTTGTACATGGTTGAATTCCCCTTTTTCTGTTCGGCGAGCTCTATACAAATCAAATCCACCCATTCCGATATGGGAATCGGATGAAAAGTATAGGGTATTATTATCTTGGTGGATAAAGGGCGACATCTCATCGCCCGGGGTATTAATGGAGTCTCCTAAGTTTGTTGGTGTATTCCATGTGCCGTCATCGTTTCGGGTACTTGTCCAGATATCCAGTCCACCTTTACCTTCAGGTCTGTCGCAGGCAAAATAGATGGCTCTGCCATCGGCACTTAAACTGGGCTGTGTTTCCTTATAACTGGTATTTACAGGTGGACCCATATTTTTCGGATGATCCCATTTTTCCCCTTCTTTTTCGGCATAATAAATATCGCATCGACCAATTACTCCTCTGCGGTTACATACCGTATAAACCATAAGTTTTCCATTTGCCGAGATCGACTGGGCTCCTTCGTTATCGGATGTATTAAGAGGAGAACCAGCATTTTTCATGGCTTTCCATTCGCCGTTTTCGTAATGGCTAAAAAAGAAATCCTCTTGTGAGTAATTGCCTTTGGTGATATCATAGCTTTCAATTTTACGCGTAATAAACAGTGTTTGTCCATCGGCTGAAAGTGAGGGCCAATACTCATCATATTTTGTATTGATATTAGGTCCAAGGTTAACAGGTTCGAACGGTACCGGATTTTGTATTGCATGTATCGCAAATTTTGCCTGACGTAATCCTTTGCGGGCTAATTCACTGTATTTAGGATCGTCGGGTTCGATATTCAAATAAGTTTTATAACTGTTCAGAGCATCGTTGTATCGGGCTAATTTTACCTCTAGGCGGGCTTTGTTAAAATATCCTCTTGGATAAAATGAAGAGTCGATCTGCAGTCCTTTTCCATAATATTCGATGGCCACATCATATTTACCCTGTTCCCAGTAAACTTCAGCTAATACCAGGTAAGCATTCTGAAACATTTCGTCGGTTTTTATAGCATCGAGAAGGTACTTTTCGGCAACCTGATAATAATTTCTGTTGTAATTTGCTAAACCTTCCTCGTAGAGACGGATTGCCTTTTTTGAATCTGTTTTAAAAGGCCGCTGTGCATAACATAAAGTAGGTATAAAGAAAAGTAATATAAATACAAAACGATACATTAGGTATGTATTTTTGTTAGCAAAACAAATTTACGATTCATAATGGACATTTAGTCTCAATTCATCGAAACACTGAACCTTTCTTTTCTTGCTAATAAAATGAATCAGATTCAATTATTCACTGGGCTTAATATTGTCTTGGTAATATGAAATCTGGAAATTGACTACCTAATCTATCTAAATATAATTTTCTTAGCTAGTCGTCGAAACCAAACAATTTCATCATTTTATGATAGATTTCCGTATTGTCATAAATACCTGCAAATTCTTCGGCACCAGTGCCATAGGTAAAAACAGGCACCATAACGGCAGTGTGCTCGTCGGTACTAAAATGAGTTTCGATTTCCCCGGAATTTAAATCTCCATCAATTATGGATAAGCCTCCGGTTTCATGATCAGCAGTTATAATAACAAGTGTACCTGGATTTTTATCGGCAAAGTGAAAAGCTTTGCCAATAGCTTTATCGAAGTCAAGTGTTTCAGTTATTACATAATCTATATCATTATCATGACCACCCCAATCGATTTGTGATCCCTCTATCATTATGAAAAATCCTCTATCGTTTTGTGCCAGTTTTTGTAAAGAGATTTCCGTTGCACGTGGCAAAAAATCACCCCTACCTTCTGAAATTGTCGGCAATTCATCATTTGCTGCCAGACAACCAATGTTCATTGTATCATCTGGATTAATATCATCAAGATTATAGACAATAGTATATCCTTTTTTCCTGAGTTCATCCGGTATATTGATATCACTCTTGCCATTTTCAAAATACTTTCGTCCTCCTCCGATAAAAATATCAATTCCACTTTCTATAAAATCTTCCGCAATAAGCAAATTTTCTTTCCGGCTTACTTGATGGGCAATAAAAGAAGCCGGTGTGGCATGAGTAATAGAACTGGTTGCTACAAGACCGGTAGCTAGTCCATGCTCTTCAGCTATTTCCAGGATGGTTTTAAGAGGAATGCCCATTGGATCAACTCCAATGGAATAGTTCTTGGTTTTAACTCCTGTCGATATAGCAGTACCTCCGGCTCCGGAATCAGTTATATAACGATTTGCTGAATGTGTTTTAGAAAATCCGATAAATGAAGCCTTCTCAATGTTAAGGCTGCCTTTATTTGCGGTATAGGCTGCATAAATCTGAGTTACACCCATACCATCACCAATCATAAGAATGATGTTTTTTACTCTTGAAGTTTCATCAACTTGATTTGAACAACTGGTTGTAACCAAGATGAAGCTGAGAAGAATTGATAACAAACGCATGGTAACTTATATATAGTTGTAGCTACTGACTTTCAAAAATAATTTTTCCTCCGCATATAAATCGTTTATTCCAATATAATTGTTCAAGGGAATCGATACAAATATTTTTTCCTTTCCCGGGTGAATGAATAAACCGGCTGCTATCGAGGTAAATACCTACATGTGAAACTCCTTTACCGTAGATATTGAAAAAAACCAAATTACCAGGTTCGAGTGCATTCTTCGATAGATGCTGCGTTTTTTTAAACTGACCACCCGAGGAGGAGGGCAGGTGAATTGAAAATTTATTAAAAACAACTTTTGTAAATCCTGAGCAATCGAGTTTAGTTCCATAAGCTTCTTTTGGATTACCGGTAAGAAATGATTCGGCGTATTTTATTATTTCTTCGGGAGTTGGAGGTTTGTTTCGGTTATTTTCACGGTTACGAATAACCATACTGATAATTAAAAGAATAATTAAAGTACCTAGGAAACCAGTAACGATATGTTTTTCAGGTATTACTTTGCGTATTTTTTTGTAGCGGAACACTTTCGAATATCTTATAACGGGCCAAACGTAATTTTTGTAATAAATATTGTAATGACACTTTTAGTACTCCTAAACCATAAATTATACTTCTTTTGATATTAATCGAGGATGCTTCTTTAAAGTACTTGGTCGGACAGGTAATTTCTGCTATTTCATACCTCTTATAAAATATTTGAGCCAACATTTGATTATCGAAAATAAAATCATCGGAGTTGTTCTGATAATTGATTGATTGAAGTACTCTTCGGCTAAATACTCGGAATCCAGTATGATATTCCGATAATTTCTGATTCATCAACATGTTTTGCGTAAGTGTTAAGATCCGGTTTGCGATGTATTTATAAACCGGCATTCCACCTTTTAATGCTCCTTTACCTAAGATTCTTGACCCCAGTACAACCTCATAAACACGATTTGCAACCAGGAAGCACATGGAGTGTATAAGTTTGGGTGTATACTGGTAATCGGGGTGAAGCATTACGATAATATCCGATTCAAGTTCAAGCGCTTTATTATAACACGATTTCTGATTGCCTCCATATCCTTTGTTTTCCGAATGCTCTATAATATGCTTTATACCAAGCTCTTTTGCCTTTTCTATTGTTCTGTCGTTACTCAGGTCGTCAACCAATATTACTTCATCCACAATATCAAAAGGAATCTCGTTATAGGTCATTTCAAGGGTTTGTTCCGCATTATATGCTGGTAATACAACAGTTATTTTTTTTGTACCGATCATTATATATTACATATCAATTTCTGGCTTCTCGCAAAAAGAACACATAACCATTTTTTTCATATAATAATGTAAGCTCAGGATACCGGTCGATCACTTCTTCTTTTTTGTTAATACGTTGAATAAAATAAGCATCTTTGTCGATATTGCCATTTAGTAACCATTCCTTATCGAAAATACGGGTATTGGCAGGTTGCTTTTGCTGCCCATAGAAGAGCACGGCATAGCTTTTATAAAAAGTCTGAATATACACATCCTTTTGGGATTTATCCTTTATGAATTCAATGGCTGCATATTGGGATATTTTTTCGGCACCTTTCGTAATGAAAAGTACCGACATACATACGAAAATCAATGTTGAAATATAAAGGGTCATAAGGCTTACAGTTTTATTTTTTTTTGATAGGATGAATGATAAAATCATTCCGGTAATCAGACCAAAACCTATAAGGGAGATAAAGGGACTCCAGCCTGTTTCGGCCTGGAGGTTTCCAACAACAAAAGAATCGCTAATTAAACCGCTTTCAATTAAAAAGTTCCTGTTTGCATAAAGCCAAGGTAAAATAATAATTATGACACTATACACAGATCCGATAATCCCAATTAAGATTTTTTGCCAGATATGGTATTTAAAAGTTCTATTTATAATATTATAGCCAGCATATGCAGCCAGATAGGTAACTGGAAAATAGGTAAGGGATGAATAATGCACAATTTTCGTTTTAACAACCGAAAACAGCATTAATACAATCCAGAGGAGTACTATCATCGAGGTATGAACAAGTTTTTTCTGATCTCTGATACCTTTATATCGGTGTCCCTGAATAGCAAATACAGAAGCAGGGAATACACCAAGCAATACAATAATGAAGTGATAGAATGGAAATCCTCCGTGTCCGGCATCCTTAGTTTTAAATAAATGAATCTGATATACAATAAAATCCCTTATAATGTCAAAGTTACCCGAGAATACTTGTAAAATAAACCAGAAACCTCCTGTGAATATTAGACAGAGAACAAATAATAATAATTGCTTCCAGTTTAATCCTATGCGGAATCCGTTTAAAAGTACAAGAGTCAGGGCAAGCAAGCCAAATACCAGGATTGAAACAGGTCCTTTTGTCATGATAGCTAATCCTAAAAACAGTGCGGACAAGAGACTATACAGGTATTTCTTATATAAAACTGCTGTATCAATAGCAAAAACCCAGTATATAATACCAAGAAAGGTAAAGAGGTTAAACCAGGGATCAATAATTCCTGACTTGAAATAAAGGAATGGTAGTAGTGATCCGGCATAGGCCAATGTCCAGAGAAATGCAAATTTGCTATCGTATAACCGTTTACCCAGATTAAACAGTACAAGTAAGGTCATAATTCCACAAAGGGTATTCGGAAAACGGGTGGCAAATTCATTGATTCCAAAAGTCTTCATGGATAGTACCTGTAACCAGATAAACAGAGGTGGCTTTTCCCAGAACGGTTCAAATCTGATTCTTAAAGTCAGATAATCACCAGTAAGAATCATTTCCCGGGCCGATTCTGCGAAATTTAGCTCATCCCAATCGAAAAGGTGTACTTTGCCAATAAAAGAAATGAAAAGTAACGCTGCAACTAGAGCGACAATTATCTGGAAGAGGATTTGCTTCTTATTCATCTTTCGGGACTTTTTTAATGACCTTCAATAATGAACTATCAAGCCACTTTGCATTCGATCTGTCGAGGATAATCATAATAATATATCCACACAAAATGCCGATTAAAGAACCTGCATATATATCGACCAGAAAATGCTGCGACAGGTATACTCTTGAAAAAGCTATGATAAGAGCTATCAGAAAAAGTAAGAATTTAAGCAGCTTATTTTCAGTAATGCACGCAATAATAAAGCATACGGCAAAAATTGTAGCTGCATGCCCCGATGGAAAACTGTACGATGAATGCATTTTAATTCCTTCCACAACGTGAAATTCGGGTAAATGCTTAAAAACAACAAATGGACGAGGCATATTAGTAAATACAAGTCGCTTAAAAAACTGGGCGATTAATCCTGCCAGGGTTCCGGCTGTGGCAAGCTGTAAAGCGTTGCGAAAAGAAAAAAAAACAACAAACAAGGCCAATATGAAAGGTATTATACCATCGCCCAAATAGGTAAGATACTTAAATATAAAATCGATTACAGGTGAATGGTATTTATTAATGAATAAGTGCAAATCATTTTTTGAGACTACTAAAAACACTGCTGTGAATACAATGATTATGAACAGATAGGGAAGAAGAAACGCGACGTTTGATCGGATATATTTTATATAGTATTGCACCCGGGATGATTCGATTGATAATCTAATAGCAAAGAAGCAAAATTTCTGTTAAAATGTATATACTATAGTTTAGCTATTTTGAATATTTCGTTATACTTATCGCGCCAAACAACAATCTGATATATACCCGGTGCAAGGGCCGAAGTATCAAGTTGTACGAAAACATTCGAACTCGTGGTTTCATCGATTAAAGCACCATTCGAATCGTATAGTTTTACATTGAATGGAAGACCTACATCATAATTCTCAATATACACTTCGTTGGTGACCGGATTGGGAAAAACAGTAAATTTCGCTGTAGAATCAGCATCCAACTCTCTTTGAACAATGCGAATCTGAGCAAGTAAGTTGCGATTTGGGTCAGGGATAATCTGATAGACTCGTTTATCAAGTGATATTTGAAATGAGGATTCGGGCGTCGATTGACGAAATTGTACCAGGGTATCACCACCCAGATACTTAATGTTAAAATCGATGAGCAAATCGAAAAATGGGGTCACTTCAGGGGCCGATACTTCCTGATCGATCCTGATTGATAACGTATCATGATGCTGATTCCAGTAAAAATCCAGTATCGGATACCCTTCACCATAATACCACTGATTAAAGAATACAGTGAAATCTTTTTGTGAAACATCCTGAAGTACTGAAATAAAGTCGTTTACATCGGCAACATCATCTTTATATCGTTCCTGAAAGGTTTTTAATACTTCGAAGAACAAATCGTCACTACCAAGCTCGTGACGTATCATATGAATAACATAGGCTCCTTTACGGTAACTAAGTCGGTAATCGAAAATACGACTACTGTTGATTGAGTCGTTTTCAGGGATATAGATAGAACCATCTGGTTCGGATACGACCAAGTCCAAAGCTTCTGAAAGCCAATTCTGAAGATCCTGTTCGGTTTTCAGGTTTTCAAGAGCAATGTATTCGCTATAACTGGCAAATCCTTCGTTAATCCATATATCCTGCCAGTTCTGACAGGTTACATTATCGCCAAACCATTGATGAGCCAGTTCGTGTGCAACTAGTCTGAAATCGAAATTTCCCAGTGTGGTCATAGTCTGATGCTCCATGCCTCCTCCAATGGGAACTATACAATGTCCGTATTTTTCATTACTAAAAGGGTAAGGTCCAAAACGCTCATGAAAGACCTTCAATATATCACCTGTTGCATCAATTTTTATTTTATTTTCAAGAAAAAAAACACTATCGTTATATACATAATTCTGTACCAGTATGGAATCGGAATTATTTATTTGAGTATAAAAGCTATAATCGAGATAATCAGCAACAGCAAAGGAGATGAGATAATAGGCCATTGGATAGTAACTTTTCCATTCAAAACGTCTTTTCCCGTCAGGCAATTCTGTTATAGCAGTTAACAGGCCGTTCGATCCCACTTTTATACTATCTGGAACAGTGAAGAATAGGTATAATGAATCTGCTTTATCGTCGAGTACCTGTTTGCAAGGAAACCAGTTTTTTGAATAAAAAGGTTCTGATAGTGTCCAAGTAACCGATTTACCCGAACTGATAGACTTAGTACTTATTCCCCGGTTTGTGGTGGTAGTTGCATCGGTTAATTCATAAAATACCGTCAGGATAAGTACACTTCCTGCAGTTGAGGGTTCATTTAAAGGAATATAAATTAAATCGTTGGTATGCTGAAATACCATAATCTGATTGTTTACATGAATTGAATCAATGTGCGCGCTGTCAGTCAGTTCGAGAAGTAATGTGTCAGTTTCTGGTTCAACAATTTCAATTACTATGGAAACACTTCCTTTGATATACTCCGAAAGATTATCAACTTCAAGATCGAGAAAATAGCATTTAACATCGTATGAATTCAGTTTTAAAATCGTGTAGTAATCGGAATTAAATGCTTGTTGTAGAGGAAGTTGAAGTAAGAATAAAACTGCAACCGCATATTTTATTAATGACGACATGGAATCCCTTATTTGTGATTTAACAATTTTAGGAAATATTTTGCTTAACCACTATGAATTTGTTCGATTAATATTCAATTAATAAAGGTCATACCTGAAGTATCTGGTTATAGATATAAAAACTAATCGATTTGGCATGTAATAAACCTTTTATTGAAATAATATAAAAAAGGCTCCCTGGCAGGAGCCTTTTCTCACCTAAAACTAATAAACCCTATCAAATATTAACCTATAGCTGAAATGATATAATGTAACCCTAATTACATTACACGAAACCCAATTAGCTATGAAAAGAACTTATACTTTCATAATTAAAAATATTATGTAATACATTAATTATCATGGATTTTAAAATGATATTGGCTATTAACCATTGATGATTCTTATCATTTAAAATATAAAAAAACCCTGGCGATTATCGCCAGGGCTTTTTCACCTAAAACTAAACACTCCTCTGAAAATCATCTTCACAATTAACCCTAAATCTAACTAAACCCAACTATGAGTATTGCACTGCTTATCTACGTTCAAATATACTTTACCAAATGTTGCAATGAAAACTTTTTAAGGTGAGTTACATTACAACTATTTGATGATTTATCTCATATTTTTTTAAAGATACTACCTATTTGTACGTTGTTAATAATAAAAGGTTTATGATTTATTAACAATATTTTAAGTAAAAGGTTTTTATCTTTTCTATTTTTACTTAATAACTCTCAGCAATGTATTATTATAAGCTTATACAAGCATATGAATTACTTGCGTTAATCCTAAGTTTACATAAAGATACTCTTGTGTCAGCAGAGCAAGTTTTGAAGCAATTAGCTGATAGTCTTGAAAATTATTATTCAGACAATAGATTTACTAGCATCATTAAAGGAATATTCGATAATCCACCTGATCATTTACCAATTGAAGATGATTTATTTATTGATTTTCAGAAACTTGATCTGATATATACGAATCTTGAAATCCTGTTAGCAAGAGATCGTTTTATTCTGTATCTCTATATAAGAGGCTGGATTAATGAGTTTAATATACAATTTGCCGATCAAAATTTGCCTGCCAGAATTTTATTGATTGATAAAAAGTTTGTCGAAATCATTAATGATTTTTTCAATAGAAAAGTTAAAACTTCAACTGCCAGAGGAAATAATGAGCTCATGATTCTAGAACCTGCAACAGATCTTAACGATGATTTGGAGGGAACCTGGATCGAAAGCAATGTTCCAAAGGAGCTGGCTGATAAAGGATCCTTTATGGTTAAAGGATTACATCATCAGTATAAAATACTATATATAGACGATTTTAAAATATTCATTATTACGAGTATTGATAATGAGAAAGCAATAGTAAAAAATGGTGAAAAAACTCTTCATGGCTGGGAACTGGTTGAACCGGGTGATAATGTGTGGATTGATAATAATATTAATATTGACTTTTATGACCTAAAGCGCAGATATCTTAAAAGCAGATTTGGCGAAAAATTAAGTTTGCGTACTACTGATCTTTCATACTCATATTCACCGGGAAAAGGGATAAGTAAGTTTAATCTTGATATAGAGGGAGGAACATTAATGGGAGTCATGGGAAAAGAAGGAACCGGTAAATCGACCTTACTCAAATTATTGGCCGGCGAGTTTTTAAGTTCACAGGGTGAGGTATTAATAAATGGATATTCACTTCGCAAAGAACTATACCATTTAAAAGGTATGATAGGCTTTGTACCTGAGGAAGATTTGCTATTTGATGAACTCACTGTGGAAGAAAACCTGTATTATGCAGCAAGACTCTTTCTTGGCAAGCTCAGCGATAAAGCTCTCAGGAGTAAAATAAATCAATTACTTAAAGATGCCGATCTTACTGGAGTCAGAAGTAAAGTAGTAGGTAAGGTGAGGGAAAAAAATCTTCAACCCGGACAGAGAAGACTTCTTAATATAGCCCTGGAACTAATTAGGGAACCACAAATACTCATTGTCGATAACGCCGTATCACCTTTAAGTGTTGTCGATACTGCCAAAGTAATTGAAGTACTTTCGAATTATAGTTTTAAAGGTCATATTGTTGTAACAAGCATTACTCAGACCGATAATAAATCGATACACTATTTTGATAAAGTTTTTATATTGGATGAAGGCGGACTACCTGTGTTTTATGGAAAACTAAGCGATGCCTGGAGTACATTTCTGGCAGTATATAAATCGAAGAATAAAGAACTTTTAAATGAGGAAAGAACATCAATAATACAATTTATTAGTCAACCTGTATACTCGTTAGAGGGTGATAGTACCGAACGATATAAAAGTCCTAATGAACTTTATACTATTTATCGCGAGAATGAAGTTAAAGAAATACCGACTGCTCAGCAATGGAAAGCTTTACCTGAAAATATTTTAAGCACGCCATCGCTCGACAGACAGTATATGATATTTAATTTGCGTAATTTTAAAACAAAGTTTGCGCGTAGCCGCGAGCTTATATTTACAATATTACTATCGCCTGTTTTAGCGCTTTTATTTTCAATATTGATGCGCGGAGGCAATACTCAATCTTACACTTTCTCAGAAAATCCCTACATTCCTGAATTTTACTTCTTAAGTTTTCTGTTGGCAATATTTATGGGATTAGTTATTACAGCAAATGAAATATTCCGGGAGAAGAATATTATTCATAAAGAAACTTATCTGAATATTAGTTTATTTTCTTATATCAATTCCAAAATCACTTATCTATTTATTATAATACTGATCCAATCCTTCTTTTTTGTATGGATATCCAATGCAATCTTGCAAATCAGGGGTATGATGTTAGTACATTGGATTACATTTTTTAGCTGTCAATCGTTTGGAATATTGTTAGGTCTTATTCTTTCAGGAAGTCACAAAATAATTGAATATCTCTACTTACGCTCAATACCTTTAATTATCATATTACAATTAATTTTTGGAGGAGGTTTTATAGCATTTGATACTTTTCCTGCTAACAAAAAAAATACCCCGCTCATTTCTGATCTGATTGTTGCCCGTTGGGCTTACGAAGCCATGATGGTATATCAATTTCGTGAAAATAAGTATAATAAGCCCATCTATCGTTTCGATCGAAAGATTTCAGCAGGTAGGAATTACTCTTATCATGTTATACCTATTCTGCGAAACCAAATTAATTATTGTATCCAGAATCCTGGTACTCAAAGGGATAGTATGGAAATATATAGTAAAACCATTAAAAATACCTTAGAAAATATTAAAAGCTATTACGATGTTTTTCCTTATGAAAATATTGACCAAATAACTCCCGAAGATTTTAATTCTGATTTAGCCGACGATCTTAGAGATTATCTTGAATATATCGATTTATTCTTTTATTCTCTTTATGATCAAAATCTTCTCGATAAAGAAGAATATTTCACAACTATATCTGATTCACTAGGAGAGGATTACCTTGCTAATCTGAAAGCGAAACATTCAAATGATTTCGTAAACTTGGAGGTAACCAAAAGAGAAACCGAGCAGAAAATTAAAATGGTTGGTGCATCGCTTATTATGATTAATGATCCGATTTATCAATATCCAGTTTCGAATTTCGGACGTGCTCAACTTTTTGTTCCGGAGAAAAAAATTAGTGGGCAACTTGTTGAAACAGTTGAATTCAATATTTCAATTATATGGTTAATCAATCTGCTTCTTTATATACTTTTAATTTTTGATGTATTTAATCTTACAGGAACCAGAATAAGGTCGGTTTTAAAACGATGATTTATAGTGGAAGCTATATTAGGTAGTTAGCTTTAATTCGAGGAATAAAAATTCAAATTATTTCTGCAATGATTAAATAAACTTAACCATTGCCTTTGACAGATCGTGAATGGTGAAGGGTTTTACTAATACTTCTGTGCAACCTGCTTCAAGGGAAACATCGGTTTCATCAGGAGTACGGGAAGCGGTTTGAGCAATAATCGGGG
>CAYMQP010000060.1:2229-15071 GCA_964392505.1 uncultured Bacteroidales bacterium | reverse complement strand
TACTATGACTATTTGCACGTTATCCACAAATTCATTTAGTATAGGTAAAATATACAATTATTAAAGAGACATATTCATTGAACAGGCCTCTTTAACTACTTCTGAATTATTAAATTAAAACAACTTACTTCATGCTTTTAAGGTACTTATATAATTCACTATCGGTTGATAGAATAACGGATGTTTCATTGTCGAAGGTTTCAACGAATGTTTCCATCGACTTCATAAATGCATATAAATCCCTGCTGGCTGCTGAGCGATCGTACGCCGCAGCATATATAGCTGCAGCTTCAGCATCAGCTTTACCCTTTATTTCTTCAGCATCTCTGAAGGCGACCGATTGGATTGTTTTAAGATCCCTTTCTTTTTCCCCGTTAATTCGTGAAGCTTCACCCTGACCTTCAGAGCGGAATTTATCGGCAATCCTGTATCGTTCACTTTTCATACGCTCATAAACCTGCTGCCTAACATCTTCTATATAATTTATTCTTTTAAAACGAAAATCGAGCACCACAATACCCAAATCAGCTACTTTTGAATTAGCCGACTCCTGTATCATATTCTGAATCTTTCCCCGGCCCACAAAGATTGTTACTAATGAATCGCCCAATAATTCACTAATGGAATCGGTAGAAAGCGGTACACGGTTACTGCTTCGTACAATTTCTTCGAGATTATGGGCCGCCACATAATCGCGGGTTTCTCCATCGAGTATATCATCAAGACGGGTTTGTGCTCCGCGTTCGTTTGTTAACCGCTTAAAGAACTGAAGCGGATCCGTTATCTGCCATCGGGCATAGGAATCAACGAATATGTATTTTTTATCTTTTGTCGGTACCTGATCGGGATCGCCATCCCATTCAAGAAAACGCTTATCGAAAAAATTAGTTTTTTGGATAAAAGGTGTTTTGAATTTTAATCCTGGTGTAACAATAGCTTCTCCAACAGGTTTTCCAAACTGGGTGATAACTACCTGTTCAGTTTCTTTAACAATAAAAATACATTGTCCGATTATAATAATCAGGACTAAGATTATGATCAGATATAGTATTGTTTTAATATTTTTCATGATTAGTTGGTTTTTGGGTTTTCTTTCAATTGCATCTGAAGAAGTGGCAACACATTGTTACCTTCCTGATCAGTAATTATTTTAGTACCAAGCTTGGGTAAGACATTTTCCATAGTTTCGAGATATATTCGGCGTCTGGTCACTTCCGGGGCTTTAATGTACTCGAAGTAAAGAGCGTTAAAGCGAGCAACTTCTCCCTTGGCATTATTGACACGTTCAGTGGCATATCCCTCAGCCATTTGGATGGTTTCCTTTGCCTGTCCCCTGGCCTTCGGGATTACCTTATTATATTCTGATTTGGCCTGATTTATAAGTGTTTCCTTCTCCTGTTGGGCTTCGTTTACAGCATTGAAAGCAGCCTTCACCGGATCAGGTGGATTTACATCCTGCAGAACTACCTGATCAATTTTAACACCAAGATAATACTCGGTACATAGTACCTGCATAAGTTCTTCGACGGCTGAGGCTATTTCAGCTCTTCCAATTGTAAGTACTTCATTTACTGTGCGGTCACCAACAACCTGGCGCATTACTGCTTCAGCGATATCTCGGAGCGTATTCTCCGGATTTCTTACTTTAAAAAGGTAGTTGTAAGGGTCATCGATTCTATATTGCACCACCCACTCTACATCGGCTAAGTTAAGATCACCAGTTAGCATTAACGATTCGTCTCTTACACCATCCCGTGTATATTGCGATCGTATATCTGCCCGTGTAGTTCGGAATCCAAATTCTAGTTTTTGTTGCCTCTCAACAGCTACTTTTGTAACTTTTTCGGCAAATGGGATTTTAAAATTCAGCCCTGGTTCTACTTTCCGGGTAAACTTACCAAAACGGGTAATAACACCGACTTGTTCAGGTTTGATCTGAAAAAAACCACTCAGCATAATAATAAAGAGTATAAGGATTATTAAAATTGTTCTCCAGGAGCGAAGTATTTTTCTGACGCCTGGTGATAAATTCAGATTATTAAATTGATTATTAGCCATTTAATTAAATATTTTGATTATATATGCAAAGATATAGATAATGCTGTAGCAATGGCAACTATTGCCAGAAACTTTAATTATTCAGGAAAAATGCGTGGAATTTTTGTAGAAAAATTACTTAGGAAGAAAATTAAGGTATGAATTACCTACTCCTTTTGTTCTTGAAATGAGAGAAAGATGTGATTTAGATATTACTTGAGATGAAGATATTAAGAAGCTTTTTTCTTCGAATTGTGACTTCTAACCTCAGCCATAGCAGAAAGAAATGAATGTTGATTAAATTCTTCAGCATCAATTGCAATTCCTAATCTCTTTCTAATCGCATTTACTCGTTTCAGATATTCTATGTCAGCACGATTCAACATGACTTTCACTTTTTATCCTTATACAATATTACGTACACTACAATATGCATGCCAGTGTTATATACCCTCAAATTTAAGATGCAACTGCTCAATTTTGGTTGCGTATTTACCGACATTTATTAACAACAAAATAACACTCCAATATACATTGATTATGAATATGTTTCAATGATTTTTTGGTGAATTGCCCTTATAAATAGGTAAATGAAGCATTTTTATCGGATTGATGTGATGAATGCTATTAAATCAGTGATTTACATTCATAATTTTCGCTAATATCTAATAATTCTTTGTTGTTATTATCCATTTTTAATATATACCCACCGCTCTTTGCACCGATTTTCGTCCGTACCGATTTCGTAACTTATCCATAGCTTTATAAAGATTTACGGTTTTAGGCGTGTCCTCGAACATATTAAGTTGCTGTACACCCTGTACCAGGTGGCTCAGCCGGACACCTATTAGCCTGATGAGCATGCGTCGCTGGTAAAGTCGTTCAAACAGTTCTTTGGCAACTGGAATTAGCTGATGATCGAGCGATGTATAAGGGATACGTTTCTGCAGGGTATGTGTGTCGAAGTTAGAATAACGGATTTTTACCGTTACACACGCTGTTTCTGGCGCATTTCAAAAGCCAGCTTTTCTACCATGCTTACCAGAATTTCTTTTAGCTTTATAATGTCGATGGTATCTTCATCGAAAGTGCGTTCAGTGCTTATCGACTTGCGTTCCGAGTAAGGGTGGACCGGAGTATTATCGATACCGTTGGCTTTTTCCCAGATTAACAGACCGTTTTTACCCAGCACTTTTTCCATCATTTCGGGGGGGACCATGCTGAGAGTGCCCATAGTAGCAATACCCATCGATCGGAGCAAATGGTAAGTTTTTCTGCCGATCATGGGAATCTTGGCAATCGACAAAGGATTAAGAAAGGGCTGTACAATGTTGTAAGGCACTTCCTTTTCGCCATTGGGTTTGGCCTCGCCGGTAGCAATTTTTGAAACGGTTTTGTTTATCGACAAACCGAACGAGATAGGAAGTCTCGTATGCTTAATAACGAACTGCCGTAATTCCCGGGTCCACTTCATACAGCCAAAAAAGCGGTCGAAACCGGTAACATCGACATAAAATTCATCGATGGAAGCTTTTTCATAGAGCGGTGCACGTTCGGCAATAATTTCCGAAACTGTGTGTGAATAACGGCTGTAAAGCTCCATGTCGCCTCTGATAAAGATGGCATCGGCACAAAGTATGCGGGCCATTTTCATAGGCATAGCCGAATGTACACCATAAGTACGTGCTTCGTAACTGCAGCTTGCAACTACGCCACGATCCGACATTCCCCCAATAACTATGGGTTTACCAACAAGTTTATTGTTTACTAGGCGCTCTACCGATACAAAAAACGTATCCAGATCGAGATGCACCACACTCCTGTTTCCTGCACCTCCTTGTGTCATCTGATTAATATATAATCATTTTTATGATGATAATTTAAAAATATTTGATTAAATTAGCAACAAATTTTTGGTTGTTTTGCGATCTTTTACTACAATTGCATGATAATTAATTTTTTAAAGCTTAAAACCAGCAAACTGAAATACTTGTATTATGAAAACGTATTTTAGCAACAATATTAAATTTTTACGAAGGAGGAGAGGTATTACTCAGGATGAAATAGCCCGTCATTTAGGCATGAAACGCCCCACGCTGAGTGGTTATGAAAATGAAGTAAGTCAGCCCACAATTGCTGCACTTATCGCATTTTCGAAGTTTTACAATGTAGCCATCGACACCCTTTTAAATATTGAGTTGCCGAAACTATCGGAACTTCAGTTGCGCCAACTCGAACATGGCGAAGATGTTTTTATTAAAGGAGGCCGGTTACGGGTTCTGGCAACCACTATTAATACCGATAACAATGAAAACATTGAACTGGTTAATGAAAAAGCCAAGGCCGGCTATGCTACGGGTTTTGCCGATCCGGAATACATCAGCCAGCTGCCACGTTTTCAGCTTCCTTTCCTTTCGAAGCAGAAAAAGTACAGAACATTTCAACTAAGCGGCGATTCCATGTTACCAATCCCTGAAGGTTCGTGGGTAACAGGTGAATATGTACAGGACTGGAGACAGGTAATCTCCGGTCAGGCTTATGTTGTATTTACTCTCGACGATGGAATTGTGTTTAAAGTAGTCGAAAACCTGATAAAGGAAGAAGGAATTTTACGCCTGTATTCTCTTAACCCACTATATGAACCTTACGATGTATCGGTCAATGAAGTTAAAGAGATTTGGAAATTTGTCCATTTTATCAGCAAAGATTTACCGGAGCCCATTTTACCTCAGGAGGAATTACTAAAAACCGTTGCCAGTTTGAAAAGTGATATGCTGAAGATTAAGAATAAAGTATTTCCTAAAGAGAAGAAAGAAGAAGAAAACTAGCACAAATAATATTCCTCAATTACTTGATTTTTTTATTATCAATTAAATTACAATTACATCGATTTCATAATGGCTTGTTCAATATCGGCAATAATATCATCGATATGTTCCAGGCCAACTGATAATCTAATAAGACTATCAGAGATATTAACTGCCTTTCTCTCTTCAGGTAAAAGCTTCGAATGCGTAGTTGTGGCCGGATGGGTCACGGTGGTTCGTGTGTCGCCTAAATTGGATGTCAGAGATAACATTTCCAAGTTATCGAGAAACTTTTTACATCGTTCTGTACCACCGTTCAGCTCAAAAGTTACCAGTGCACCTCCCATTTTCATTTGCTTTTTTGCCAGCGATAATTGGGGATGTGAAGGCAGAAATGGATACTTAACAGTTTCAATTTCTTCTGACTTATTTAAATATTGAGCAAGGGCTAATGCGTTCTCACAATGTTTATCCATTCTCACTGCCAGGGTTTCCAGACTTTTTGAAAGGAGCCATGCATTAAAAGCTGAAAGGCTTGGTCCGGTCTGACGTGCTACGATCCTAACATCCTTAATTATATTTTTAGGTCCTAAAACGGCACCTCCCAGCATCCGTCCCTGTCCATCGATGAATTTTGTTGCAGAATGACAAATAAGGTGGGCATTGTACTTTGCGGGATTTTGTAAATATGGTGTGGTAAAACTATTGTCCACTACGAAAAGGTAATTATTTTTTTCTGCTAATTTTCCGATGAATTCCATGTCGCAAAGGTCAAGTCCGGGATTTGAAGGTGTTTCGGCGAAGAGCAACCGGGTTTGTGGCATAATAGCCTTTTCCCATTCCTTGTTTTTATCGACAGCGACATAGCTATGAGTAATGCCCCAACGGGGTAATAAAGTGGTAAGTATTTGATGTGTCGAACCAAAAACACTTCGTGAGGCTACAATATGATCGCCTGCTCTCAAATGAGAAGTTAAGGCCAAAAAAATGGCAGCCATACCGGTTGCAGTGGCAATGCCATCTTCAGTATCTTCTAACAGGCAGAGTTTTTCAACGAATTCATCGGTATTTGGATTGGAATATCGAGAATAGATATTGGCTTCTATTTCATCGGCAAATGCAGCACGTGCTTCTTCGGAATTATCGAAAAGGAAGCTCGATGTAGCGTAAATTGGTGCACTGTGTTCTTTTTGCGACGATCGGGCAGTCTGATTACGAATAGCTTCCGTTTCGAATTGGCGTTGTTTTTTCATGGTTGTTAGTTTTGATTACGTAACTGTTAGTGAATCATCGATATGGATCATATTGTTATCTTCATTTATTACTATCAAGTGGCAGGCATTGTTCTGTCATTTTAAAACTATTTTCATTATCCTGAATACAATAAAAGTGATAAGGATTCAAATTTTAATATTTTTGGAGCACAAATTTATCATTATACATAAAATATTATATGTAATGTTTACAAAAGATACACTTCCCATTTTAGCAATTTTAAGAGGTATAACCTCTCGACACATCGATCCACTTTTATCGATATTTAAAAAATCGGATATCCGTAATATTGAAGTAACCATGAATACAGAAGGGGCTACGGACCATATAGCAGAGCTGGTCGATAAAGCAGGTGATCGATTCAACATCGGTGCAGGTACGGTTTTATCGAAAGATGACTTGCATACTGCTCTGAAAGCAGGAGCCAAGTTTATTGTATGTCCGTCGATAGTAGATGAAGTGGTTGAGGAGTGTGTAAAGGAAAATATACCGGTTTTCCCGGGCGCACTCACTCCAACTGAAATACAAAAGGCCTGGAACATGGGGGCCACAATGGTAAAACTGTTCCCAAGCGGTATGTATGGGCCCGGTTATATCAGGGCCCTGAAAGGACCGTTCCCCAATATAAAAATAATGGCAGTTGGAGGTGTAACAGAGCAAAATATTTCACTTTTTTTCAAACAAGGTGCTAATGCTGTTGCCTTTGGTGCAGGAATATTGCGTGCCGAATGGTTAGAAAAGGATCGTTTTGATTTGATAGGGGAGAAGCTAAGCTTACTGATTAAAGCTTACAAAGCAACCGATGGCATTTAATAACCCGGTATTGTAAAACCAGACCAACTATGATTTCAGAAAATTAAACCCCATGAGTTATACCTATCTATATCCACGCCCTGCTCTAACTGTAGATGCTGTGGTTTTTACATTTATGAATGATCGACTTAAAGTATTACTGATTAAAAGAGCCGATGAGCCCTTTAAAGGTCGTTGGGCTTTTCCGGGAGGCTTTGTCGATGAAAATGAGAAAGTGGAAGATGCCGTTAAGCGTGAATTGTATGAAGAAACCGGTATGAAAGATATTGAACTAAAACAGTTCTACACGGCATCGGAATCGGGACGTGACCCGAGAGGATGGACCGTGTCGGTTATTTTTTACGGCTTTGTTTTTTCTGAAAAGGCCAACGTAAAAGCCGGAAGTGATGCGAAGGATGCGCAATGGCATAGCATATCCAATTTGCCTCCACTGGCTTTCGACCATCAGAAAATTATGAATCGTGCTCTCACAATCCTCGACAATAAGGCAAAAAACCTAGTATTTGGCCCTCAATTACTTCCTAAAATGTTTACACACCATCAGATTTTATCACTCTATGAGCAAATAACAAATTCGAAAGAGGATAGTGAAAAACTCTTCAATAAACTGGTTAAAAAAAACGTTATAGATATTTCGGGTGAACACCTGAAATTTACCAGGAAGAATTACAGTGATTAAGAAGCATAATATAAAACTTAAGGATTTATATAATATCGTCCTATAAGAATTGTAATATGATTAAAAATCGTTATTTTTTCTGAAATTTATAAAATTATGAATGAGATAATTTATAATTCGGAGTATGCATCGGTTGATTATGATGAGACCTCACAGTTTATAGAACTGGTTTGGAAAAAGGATTCCGACTCTGAAGAATATCGGAAAATATTTAAAGCTATTTTAGATTTCTCAGATAGAACTAAAGTCAAATCATTATTATCGGACATGCGGCAACAGGGTCTGGTACGTCACGAAGATGTTAGGTGGCTTGACAAAGAAATACTTACCGAAGCTATCGAGCGTCGACTTGAGCGAATTGCCCTGGTTATCAAGGAATCGGTTTTTTCATCGGTGTATGCCGATGCTATAAAAAAGAAATTACAAGACACACCAATCCAGTTACAAATATTCGATGATATTTCAGCTGCAAAATCCTGGCTAATAAGCGAATAATTACTTAATTAAATACAATTTCAACAAAATTAAAATCATGAAAATATTACGCATTGCATTTGGATCCTTGTTTTTATTGTTCTTTTCTTTTATCTGCATTAATGCACAGATTGACCTTTTCCAGAGTCTTCCTGTCGATACAAATGTTCGTATCGGAAAATTGGATAACGGTTTTACCTATTATATCAGAGTGAACCATAAACCGGAAAAGCGTGTTGAGTTGCGCCTTGCCGCCAATGCCGGTTCAATTCTTGAAGATGAAGACCAGCTCGGTCTGGCACATTTTGTTGAACACATGGCATTTAATGGAACCATGCATTTTGAAAAAAATGAATTGAAAAATTACTTAGAGCGTATTGGAATCAGGTTCGGGCCTGAATTAAATGCTTATACTTCGTTCGACGAAACCATTTATATGCTCACGATCCCTTCCGATTCGACAGAATTGTTAAATAAAGGATTTTTGGTAATGGAAGATTGGGCACATGGAATAACATTTGTCGATGAGGAAATTGATAAAGAACGCGGAGTAATCATCGAAGAATGGCGACTGGGCCGGGGTTATGCACAACGTATGCGCGATAAATACCTTCCTGTTGTATTTAAAGATTCAAGGTATGCCGAACGTTTGCCAATTGGCAAAAAAGAGATTGTAGAAAACTGCGACTACCAAACGCTTAAAAGATTTTATTACGACTGGTATCGTCCCGATCTGATGGCTCTTATAGTTGTGGGGGATATTGACCCGGATTTTGCTGAAGAGAAAATCAAAGAACATTTTAATCAATTAAAACAACCTTCTACGATTCGTGAAAGAAAAGAATACGAAATACCAGATCATGAAGGCACATTGGTAAGTGCTGTTACCGACAAGGAGGCACCTGTGAGTATGATGTTTGTATTGAATAAAACCGATGTTGATAAGGAAAAAACTTATGCCGACTATTTACATATGTTGCACTATTCTTTTATTACGGGAATGATCAATCGAAGAATTGCCGAACTTACCGAACTCGAAAATCCTCCCTTTATTGGAGGAGGATTTTACTATGGAGGATTGAGTGCACGCTCGAAAAACGCACTTCAGGGTTATGCTTATGTCGGGGAAAAGGGAATTAATACAGGTCTCGAAGCGCTTTTAATTGAAGCCAAAAGGGTTGATGATTTTGGTTTTACACAGGGAGAATTCGACCGGTACAAACTTGATCTGCTGAAACGATACGAAGTTGCCTATAATGAAAGAGATAAAACCGAATCGCGCGAATGGGCCGATGAGTATATCAGGAACTACCTCGAGGATGAGCCTATTCCGGGGATTGAGTTTGAATATGAATTTGTTAAAAATAACATCGACCTGATTACGCTTGAGGAAGTAAATCAGCTGGCCCAGAGCCTGATTAAGAAAGATAACAGGGTTATTGTTATAGGAGCACCTGAAAAACCTGAAATTATAGTTCCTGATGAAAATGAAATTTTAGCTTTTGTAAATTCGATTGAAGACTCCGTGATTGAAGCGTATGCTGATAAGGCAATAGGAAATCAATTGATGGAAGAGAAACCAAAACCCGGAAAAATAATTAAAGAAACAGCTTTGGAAGAAATTGAGGCTGTTGAGCTTAAATTGTCAAACGGAGTACGGGTAATTTTAAAACCTACAGATTTCAAAAACGATGAAGTTTTACTTACTGCATTTAGCATGGGGGGACATTCGGTATACCCCGACTCTGATCATTTCACAGCTATGAATGCCGATGGTATTGTTCAGGAAAGCGGAGTGGATGAATTTTCGAACAGCGATCTAACAAAGTTACTAACAGGTAAATCGGTGTATGTAGCGCCGGTTATCTCTTATGAAACCGAACTAATCAGTGCACAATCAAAAACTTCCGATCTGGAGTCTATGTTCCAGCTAATTTATATGTATTTTACTGACCCACGTGTTGATGAGAGTGCTTTTAATTCATATATCACAAAGAAAAAAGATTTATTTGAGAACCTGATCAAAGAACCACAAAACTATTTTTTTGATCAGTATTATCGAATCAAAGCACAAAACCATCCACGAGGCGATTACCTGCCAACTGCTGAAGACTGGGATAAAGTTGATTTTCATCGTGCTATAGAAATTTATCGCGACCGGTTTGCGAACGCTGGTGATTTTACCTTTATCATGGTTGGAGCTTTCGATATCGACACTATAAAACCATTTATTAAAGAATATGTAGCAAGTCTACCGAAAATAAAAAGAAAAGAAACCTATGTCGATTTGGATATACGTCCGCCCTATGAAAAAACAGTTAGAAACATTTATAAAGGAAACGATCCGAAAAGTCTGGCTATTGTTTACTTTGAAAAGGAAGAACCGTGGAACTCCCGCGATGCCTTTATGATTGGAGTATTAAGCGACATACTTATGATCAAGTATATCGACATTCTTCGTGAGGAGATGAGTGGTGTATATACCGTTAGGGCAAGAGCTTCGATGCAGAAAATTCCATACAGTTGTGCATTGCTGCAAATTATGATTCCCTGTGCTCCTGAAAATGTCGATAGCCTGGTACATGTTGCCATAAATGAACTGGTGAAAATTCAACAGCATGGTGTGGAAGATAATGATATCATAAAAGCCAAAGAAACCCGCCGACGGTTAATGGAAACTAACCTCGAATCGAATAAATACTGGTTGAAGGCTATACAGGATGCTATTATGCTGGAAGATAATCTGGATAATGTAACAAAGGAGAACCTGATTGAGGAGATTTCCAGCGATGAAATTCAACGAATTGCCAACGAATATTTCGATTCCGACCGGTATTTGGAGTTAGTTTTATATCCGGAGAACTATCAACCGGAATAGATAGGAACCGTTTTCTACCTTAGAATCAAAGGTTTAATTTTATTCTCCTTCGATTAGGTACTCATATAGTTGGTCTTTAATCGATTTATATCCGAATTGTGCAAACATTTGCATGAAACGGATGTTATTAATGGAAAACCATGTACTATGAATCAATTTGTCGGAGTTCTTATCTTTATTTTGGTTTTCGCCTTTTCTGATACAAATGCACAAACGATGAAAACTCGAGCTGTTACTAATACTGAACTTGCCACATTTGGTGCCGGATGTTTCTGGTGTGTCGAAGCTATTTTTTCGAGAGTTGAAGGTGTTTTGGATGTGAAATCGGGATATAGCGGAGGGCATATTAAGAATCCTTCGTATAAAGAAGTGTGTACAGGGAAAACCGGATATGCCGAAGTATGCCAGCTAACTTACGATTCTTCAAAAATCAGTTATCTTGAACTGCTTGAAATATTTTGGAAAACCCACAATCCAACAACGCTTAATCGTCAGGGAAACGATGTCGGAACGCAATACCGTTCAGTAGTTTTTTACCATACGGAAGAGCAAAAAGAATTGGCTACGGAAATGAAAGCAAAACTCGATAGTGAGGGAATATGGGACGATCCGATTGTTACGGAAATTGTTCCTTTTAAGGCATTTTATCCTGCCGAGGATTATCACGACGATTATTATGAAAACAATCCCTCTCAACCATACTGTTCGTTCGTAATTACACCAAAATTGGAGAAGTTTGAGAAGACTTTTAAGGATTATATTAAAAAGTAGTATCTTTTTTTGCATTTATCTGATTAAGATATACCCACCATTGAAAACATGGCTATAGTTCGAGTTTTTAATTTGATATATTTGCCTTGCCATAGCTAACAATCCTCGTTATGAAGCATATTGTTTCCTTCTTTTCCTCAACACGTCTTATGGTGGTGCTGTTGGTTGTATTTGCCGTTGCAATAGCTACCGCTACATTTATTGAAAATGATTTTGGTACCGACACAGCCCGTAAACTGGTATATAATGCCAAGTGGTTTGAAGCACTGCTCATACTGGGAGTAATCAACATTTTAGCTGTAATCCTTAAAAAAAGAATGTATACCCGGGCGAAACTTACACTCTTCGTATTTCATATTTCATTCGTAGTAATCATTATTGGAGCGGGAATCACCCGTTACTTTGGGCGTGAAGGTTCGATGCATATCCGTGAGGGTGAGACTACAAACCAGTGGATTACCTTGGAGGATTATGTCGGAGTTTTTATACAAGATCAAAATCATTCTTACTCTAAAACATACCAGGCAAAATTCTCTTTGCTTTCGGGCAACAACTTCCGAAAAAAACTACGTTTTAACGGACACAAAATTGAATTTAATATTATCGAATATCTCGAACACGCTGAGAAAATAATACGATACGAAAGGGATGGAGAGCCACTTATGCAACTTGTAACTTCTTCCCCTCAAGGAAGAAAAGAAGTAATTCTGGGTAGGGGACAAGTATTGAAATCGGAGCAGTATTTATTCAGATTTAATGAACGGGATAGAGAAAATCGTCAGGAGAAGGTTGTACAGTTTTTTGGTAAAGACGACACGATATATTTTTATTCACGTTTCAGGGTGGTCCGAGTTGGTAGGACCGATCATAAAACCAAGATTTTAGGTGCAAACGAATCTCATATTTTTTTGCCGGGTATGCTGCATTATTTCGATAGTATACCTGTTGTATTGAAACAATATTTACCTTCTGGTATTATCGATGCTATGCCTGCGTTCGAAAATAATGGTGAATCATTAACGGCTTTACGAGTAAATATTACTTATGATGGTATTACAAAACCTTTGTTGGTTTTTGGTAGTAAAGAAAAACCCGGTAAATTTTATTC
>CAYMQP010000060.1:0-2219 GCA_964392505.1 uncultured Bacteroidales bacterium | reverse complement strand
TTATTCAACTCAAATTAATGGGATCAACATAGGAATCACTTATGGTTCACTTATCAAGAATTTACCCTTCAGTCTCAGACTTAACGATTTTATAATAAAACGTTATCCGGGTTCACAAAGCCCATCGTGGTTCGAAAGCAATGTTCAGCTTATTGATTCAATAAATAATATCGATCAGAAACGTCGAATATATATGAATCATATTCTTAGGCATCGTGGCTACCGATTCTACCAATCGTCGTACGATACGGATGAGGCAGGAACTGTACTTTCTATTAATCGCGATAGATTAGGTACTGTTATTACGTACATCGGTTATTTTCTGCTGACATTGGGTATGTTGCTCAGCCTTATTAACAGGAAGAGTCGATTTGCCTTATTGGCAGGATTTAGGAAAGTGAGCTCTCAGGCTGCTGTTAAGGCGATTCTCTTAACAATTCTAATCATGCTTTCAAACAGGACTTATGCGCAGAATTCAAATATAAATCCCGGCGAAATACCGGTAATTAATAAAGAGCTTGCTTCCGATTTTGGTGAAATACTTGTACAGGATAACGGTGGAAGGATTGAACCTGTTAATACGCTGGCTTCGGAAGTACTCCGAAAAGTGAGCCGGATGGAGGAATATAAAGGACAAACACCCGATCAGGTTTTACTGGGCATGTGGGTTTATCCCGATACATGGCAACATGAAGATTTAATAAAAGTGAGCCATCCTGAAATACAGAAAATATTACAGCTCAATTCGAAATATGCCGCATTTGTCGATTTTTTTACCGGCGAAACATACAATAGCTATATATTACGGAATTTGGTTGAGAGCGCTTACAGGAAAAAACCTGCCTATCGGAGTAAATTCGATAATGAGCTTATCAGGGTTGATGAACGTATGAATATATGTTACCTGGTATTTACTGGTAATCTATTCAGGTTTTTTCCTGATCCGAACGATACCACGTATCAATGGCATACACAGCTCACTGCCCGAGAAGCGCTAAGAGGCAAGGATTCCCTGCTTGCAATCAATATTTTAAATTATTTAGCCGATGAGGTTCAAAGTTCACAGGAAAGTGGCAACTATGATACACCGAATGAACTGATTCGGGTTATTAAAGAATTCCAGTCGAAATATGGGGCCGAGATTTTGCCTTCTGGTACCCGTATTAAAGCGGAAATTCTATATAATAAATCAAGTATATACAATCATATTACACGGATTTACTTACTCATAGGCTTTTTATTGCTGCTTTTTCAATTCATCCATTTTTTTATCCCCAGATTTAATATTCGCTGGTTAGTTATACCGGCAGCGGGTATAATTATTCTATTTTTTATACTTCAAACTGCAGCACTCATACTTCGTTGGTATATTGCCAGTCATGCTCCCTGGAGCAATGGCTACGAAGCGCTTACTTTTATTGCCTGGGCAACCATACTGGCAGGTTTGGTTTTTTCACGGCGATCGGATATAACCATAAGTTCTTCCGCTATTCTGGCAGCATTAATATTGCAAACAGCACATTTAAGCTGGATGGATCCGCAGATTACCAACCTGGTTCCTGTACTGCAATCGTACTGGCTTATTATTCATGTAGCCTTGATAACAGCCAGTTATGCTTTTTTAGGATTGGGTGCACTAATAGCAGCAATAGATTTGCTGCTTATGTTTTTTCACTCGTCAAATAATTATGCACGGTTCAATGACCAGATAAATAAACTTACCGGAATAATTGAGATGACTCTTATTATAGGATTGTATCTGCTGACTATCGGTACATTCCTAGGTGGCGTTTGGGCCAACGAATCGTGGGGCCGATACTGGGGTTGGGATCCGAAAGAAACCTGGGCACTTGTGACAGTTGTTATATATGCTGTTATTTTACACCTGCGACTTATACCAGGCTTAAAAGGTCGCGTATTATTCAATATTTTAGCGCTGATCGGTTTTAGTTCGGTGCTGATGACCTATTTTGGTGTGAATTATTACCTTTCGGGCTTACATTCCTATGCAGGAGGCGATCCACTGCCGGTTCCACCGATAGTTTATTATAGCATTACTGTGGTGATGATAATTTCAGCTTTGGCAATCTATAACCAGCTCCGGTTGAAAAAAATCAAACAATAGGCTATTGTTGTTTTATGGGAGTCAGGTATCTGAAAATAATTTTAGCACTTCTTATATTTCCCTTAACCATAAAGGCAAATCAACAGGCATTTGG
>CAYMQP010000059.1:0-15083 GCA_964392505.1 uncultured Bacteroidales bacterium | reverse complement strand
TGCTTTTACCACGCTTGAACCCACCGTGGGCATTGTCAGTTATCGCGAAAACCTGTCGTTCGTAATGGCCGATATTCCGGGAATCATAGAGGGAGCCTCTGAGGGAAAGGGACTTGGTACCCGCTTTCTCCGTCATATCGAACGAAATTCTGTTCTTTTATTTTTGGTGTCGGCAGATAGTGCTGATATTAACAAAGAATACCATGTTTTGCTTTCCGAACTCGAAAAATACAATCCTGAACTTCTCGATAAAAAACGAGTATTGGCCATCACAAAATCCGATCTGCTCGATGAGGAGTTGCAAAAGGAAATTTCTTCCGACATTCCTTCAATTCCTACTGTCTTTATTTCTGCCATAACGCAGGAAAATATCGATAAATTAAAAAATCTTCTCTGGCAACAATTAACTTAGTCCACCAATGCTCGACCGACTTATCAATATGGATATTAACCTGTTTCTCTGGCTGAATAGCCATCATTCGCCTTTCTGGGATCATATTATGTGGTTCGTGTCGGGTAAAATAGAATGGATACCGCTTTATCTTGTCCTATTAATTTTTGTTATTCAACGGTTTAAATGGCAGAGTATTTCCATTGTAATCGCAGTAATTATTGCTATTACCCTTGCCGATCAGCTTGCTGTAAAGGTCTTCAAAGAAGTATTCGAACGGTTACGACCCAGTCATAATCCTGAAATCGAGCACCTGGTCCATCTGGTGAATAATTACCATGGTGGTAAATATGGCTTTGTGTCGAACCATGCAGCAAATTCATTTGCCCTAGCGGTATTTACGAGCTTGCTGATACGAAAAAAGTGGTTTATTGCAGCCATGTTATTCTGGGCTTTGCTGGTTTCTTACAGTCGTATTTATTTGGGCGTCCATTATCCTGGCGATATCATAGGCGGGGCCATATTGGGTTCATTAATCGGTTGGCTGATATATTATATTTTTAAAAAATTTTCACTTTTCAGTCTTTTCATTCCCAATAAAACAAAATAAAAAACTGTTTCTATTTGCTGATTACACCGATTATAGTAATTAATCTTCTGACATTATTGAAAAAAAAGAGGCTGTAAATGGTTGACCGCCAATTTACAGCCTTCTTACTCACCGATAAACTCTACTTAAGTTAGCAGGATATTATTCACCTGCCTTAATATACTCAGCAAAAAAACAATAGATTTTTTGATTGACAGAAATAAAAGGGTTCTCCCATTGTTGATAAGGCTAAAAATCGCTATTTAGGGGTGAAATTCTATATATAGGGGTAAAAATATTAAAATCGCTTTTTACATAAACCATGACTCACATTAAATTTTAATTCCTACATTTGTCTAATTCTAATGCCTTTACATGGATTTTAACCAGGAAATACCTCCCTACATCACCGAAAAAAAGAATATTGTTCGGTTAATTCTTTTTACTTCAATTTTTGCTCTCGTTTTTCTTAACCTATATTCTCCCTTTGAAGTAAATATCTGGATACTTAAAAGTGCTGCAAAATTTAACATCGAGAATCTTGACCTCTTATTACTTATTTCTTCCAGCCTGATAATTCTTACCGGTGTGCTGGTTGTTGTTATTAGTCGCATAATTCTTTACCAGGTAACTAAAAAGGGACGGAGGGTTACGTTATTACAGTATTTTGTTTGGATTGGAGTCGAAATTATTTTTATGTCTATGTTTTATGCCCTCTATGAACGGATTTTTTTCGGTGATTCACGATCGTTTCTGGAAGCTTACAAAATATCAATTCAGAATACCGCCCTGGTATTACTGCTGCCCTATTCCATCACGTGGTTGTATTTTTCCTGGATCGATAAAAACAAGATGTTACAAAAATTAAAAGAAGGTGAGGCGATAATCGGCAACAGGGAAATGATTGTCTTTTACGATGAAAAAGGTACTATGCGTCTTTCCATTAAATTTTCTGATCTTTTATATCTGCAAGCTGCCGATAACTATGTTGATATTGTATATATCAACAAGGATAAACTGGCTAAATATATGTTACGCTCCTCACTTAAACTGATCGAAGATGAACATGCCCTGTTCCCTCTGGTTCGCTGTCACCGTTCGTATATGGTGAACTTCGAGAAGGTAAAAATAATACGACGCGAAAAAGATGGATTGCATATTGAACTGGATGCTCCGGAATTTGTGGAATTACCGGTTTCCAAAACATATATGGAAGAAGTTTTCAAAGCTTTCGGGCATCATGCCAGCTGATTCCCACTTCAAACCGCTTAAAATGTTGTTGCAATAAATTTTCTACCGTAACACCATGACTCAGAATATTCCGCAAACATTAGAAGAAACTTACGAAATAACGGCTGCTGACACCGATTTTACAAAAAAGTTGAACACCCGTTCGCTAACCAATATGTTTATTCAAAGTGCCTGGCATCATGCCGAAGCACTTGGTTTCGGAACCAACTTTCTTAATAAAAATAAAACTGTTTGGATGTTGTCTCGTTTTCAAATGAGGCTGGAAACAACCCCATTCTGGAATGAAAAAATTCTGATGACTACCTGGCCAAAAGGTATTCATCGAGTGTTTTATCAACGCGACTTTGAGGCATTTACTATGAATAAAAGAAAAATAGCAGCTGGCACTTCGGAATGGATGATTATCGACTTGAAAACCAAACGACCTATACTATTCCATGCCGATAGTCACATTTTTAATCCGGAGTATATACGGCATGCTATCGATTCAGAGGTTCCAGTGCTTGAAACTCCTGAATCAGGTTATGATAATTTTACAAGAAAAGTAAAATACAGCGATATCGATCTGAATGAACACCTGACAACTATTCGTTATATCGACTGGATGTTCGATACATTTAACCTTGAATTTCTTAATGCTTATGCCTGCAAAGAAATTATCATCAATTTCATACGCGAAATACCTTACAATACCGAAGTGATCATATTGCGATATCAATTAAACCATGACAATAAGTATGTGTTTGAGTTTACCGATTTTGAAATAAACAAGCCTTTTTTCAGAGGGCAATTAGGTTTCTGAGTGCTGCTTTCTCTTTGAATCAGGTCAATAGGAATTATTAAATATAACCTGATTCGGCAAATCGTAATTAATTTATATAGAGTTTTTTAGTTAAAACTGGTGACCCAAAACGCTTGCCAAATTGTATTTTGCAGAAATATAATCCTTTCACTAAATCATTAACTTCCATGGTAAGCTGATTTGGACCTGCAGCACATACTCCCGAATGTATGTTTTTAATCAGCCTTCCTTCTGCTGTAAATATTTGCACAGAAACGAAGCTCTCTTCCGGAAGTTCAAATACTAATGAGGCTTTGCCGTAACAAGGATTAGGAAATAAATTTATAGCGTACTTAAGTGAATTTGTAATTACTGCATTAACTGCCGGCGGATGAAATAGCTTTATCAGTTCAATACCCTCGCCAGTACCCAGGTTCCTCGTATATTGCATATCATCTACATTGTTCCAGTGTTCATGTACACCTAAACTGGGTATCGGACTTCCCGTTTCATCCGGATCATAGGTAATATCCTCGGGCCACCATTCGGAACTTGCCGCCTGATGAAGGTAATCGTCCACTCCATCCCACTGAACATAAGTATAGCGTGGAGGATCGGCCGATATATCCTGAACGGTAAATTCTTTTTGCATAATATCGAGGCATACCGATTCCACAGCAACCGGATCGAGAGAAAAGAACAGCGAGGAACACCAGTCGTTGTTGAACGGAGCAGTTTGGAATTTTTGAGGTTTCTGATGTTCATAAGAGGTTGTCCAAAGAGCATCCATGTAATATAGCAGAGTTTTGCCACCCAGTTCTTTATCTGCCATCAGGTCTACAAATACACGGTATAAATAATAGCCGGAACGCAGCGGGTCGTCATCGGGTTTCATTAATCCCTTATGCAATTCCCACGAATGATCGGCTGTATTCGAACCAAAATGATTCTTGGCAAAAAATGTAATCCCACCCAAGCGGTGCCCCTTCATTGAGGGAATGTTCAATAAATAATCGGCATCGACCATTTCATCGAAAAAACGGTGACTGGTCACTTCCGTCATAACCGTGCCATGATCGGAATAAATTATATTATCCTCTGTACTAGGGGTTAACTTATATCTGCCTGTTACATTTCCTTGTGAAACATAGTTGATATCCGGAAATTCTGCATAAAATTTATCATACAGGTTATTATAAATGTCACACATCGGATCGCCAATAAAGATATTTTCCTGCGGTATGCATGCCACATTCACCAGTTGCCGTAACATAGCCATAATCGATTGGGGTGAAGTATCAAATTCAATACTTAAACCCGGAGGCATCTCACCATCGGGTTCTGCTCCATTCCATGCAGTAACTGCATTTATTTTGATAAATATTGTCTCCCCGTCAATATATCCCGTATCGCCTTTCTCATGATTCGCATTGAAATAGCGAAATATGGTATCCCAAGCTTCCGCATCGGTTTCTTTTCCGGTAACTGATTTAATTCCTTCTGAAAACATCGAATCGACTAACTCCTGGTTACAATTGCTCTCTAACCAGTAAGCGTCGCTATGACTGCTATTTGTGCAATTTTCGTTGGTAGCATCGGGATTCCAAACCCATACTACCCTGCCCGGAAGTATTCCTTTGGGTTCTCCAATAGGTACATTCGGACCCAGGGGATCTACAAATTTATCGGTTGGACTCTCCACAGCTTTTAGCTGCGATTGATTATAAACAAGTGCAGTTATTCCGGAAAGAACAACAATACCCGAAAAAATCAAACCAAAATAATATTGATGTTTACGCCAGTGGTTGATGGCTTTTTTAAAGAACAATACCGAACCTGCAAGCGATAATAAATACATTATAAATGAATATGCCACAGGCATTGTGGCTTTCATACAAGGATATGTAATTCTGCTGGGTTTTGGAATCACACGTACCAGAAACCATAATACTGAAGCTATTCCCGTAATGAAAAACAAAACAGCAGGTATTCCCTTCGGCCTTTTTAAGCCAACAATTTTCCCAGTTTCAGGACTTCGATGAAATAATGAAATCATAACCCGTATATTACTTGATTTATAATTATCTAAAATACTAAATATACCAGACTTTTTCCGTTATTATTACAATTAAGAGGGTTTCAAGGAAACTGAGACGAGTAATATTAAAAAGTTTTAATCATTTCAAATTATCGAACTGAACCTGGTCGAGCCAGAAGTAACCTTCGGAAACTTCACCCACGCTTCCGGCATTGATATAAATGATAAGCTTTTTTACCTGGCGTACATCGATTTGCCCTGTAATACTTGTAGATGAACTGAGATTATTTTCGAAATTATAGGAATAGGTGTGCGATTTATCATCCTTGATGAACCGGCCGTTCGTAATTATAAAAGGTGATTCATCGGTTTTATTACCCTCAATATCCTCAAGCATAATGGTAAGATTTAATGCGGAAGTATGTTCGTTTGTTATCAGGGCGATAATGCACATTGTGTTTCCGGTAAGATCGTATGAATCGTTAAATTCAAATGAAATGTTCGGCATTTCCGAAGGTTGGGTGATATTATAATCGATCCGGGTTAACTTTGAATGTGTAATAACCGGTTCACTATCCTTCTGACATGCATAAAAGATCAGTAGCAATAGAAATCCCGAAAATAAACGCTTACTCTTCATATTTCATTTCAATCGTATTTCCCTGCCCCGCTTCAATACTCCATGTGCCGAATTCATCTTCGTTACTTTCTATTATTATAGGACCATCTCCCGGATCCACTTTAATGCTGACATCGAGTGTGCTGGTATAAGTAAGTTCTTCGTATGTCTGCAATACACTGATAATTCCAGGTTGGTCGCCCCAGTCGACTAGTACTTCGTTTGTTCCCTGTCCACTGGCAATAGTAACTGCCTCGGGAAACGACCATGTGTAAGAAGCACCTTCAAAATTAGGAACACTAAAGTTAATATTTTCCTGATTGGCGTATACCTCCGTAGGCCCTTGAATAGACTGCTGACGGAATAATTGATATACCCTGACATAATCAACTTCAAGGGTTTGAGGGAATATTTCATCATCAACGCCCTGTTGACCGCCCCAGGTTCCTCCAATGGCTATGTTCAGTAATAAGTGAAATCGTTTGTCAAATGGCCAGACTGTATAACCTGAATGATTATTGCGATACACGAAATAGAGATTTTCATCTGCGAAGAACTTCAGGCTATCTTCACTCCATTCAACTACATACAGATGAAAGGCAGTATGTACGTCAGGTATGTAAATGTTATCACCTTTCTGAGTACCTAGGGCTCCGTTATAGGCTTCGGTATGAATGGTTGCATGCACATTACCCATGTCGTATCCTACATGTTCCATGATATCAATTTCGCCGCTCGATGGCCAGCCACCATATTCCCAGTCGGTAGGAAGCATCCATATTGCAGGCCAAGTTCCCCGACCTTCCGGAAGTTTGGCATTTATTTCAATCCTTCCATAAAGCCAGTCGCCTTTTTGTCTTGTTACCAGACGTGCCGAGGTATATTCCATTCCTTCATAACTTTCCTTGAGAGCGGTAATTATCAATTTTCCATTTTCAACTATTACATTAACAGATCTGTTGGTATAGTATTGCAATTCCTGGTTGCCCCAGCCTCCGCCACCCAGGTCGTATCCCCATTTTCCAGCATCGGGAGCACCATCCGTATCAAATTCGTCAAACCATACCAGATGTGCATGTTCGGGTTGCGCGAATACCTGTGGTTGAAAAAGCAACACACCAACTATCACATAAAACCATCTATTAATTGAAGTAAAGGATTTTTTGTTCATACTATCCGGCTTAATAATTGATAATGTAAAGTAATATGAACGATTTCTAAAAGCAAATATACCACCTCAACATAAATTCTACAGTTTAATTACATTCCTATACAATTACTCAACAAGTAATCGGAAGTTTGGTTTTAATCCTTCATATATTGTAAGTTTATGTTATATTTTTAATTTTCTGCATTCTCAACAAAACTGTAATCCGACTAAAAAAAGATATACTTAAAATTACAGATAAATCCTTCGATTAAAGATGAAGGAAAATAAACAACAGCATATTGCAATCCAGCTTAAATCATTTCTGCTGATTTTTATACTAACTATTTTACTCCCATACAGTCATTATGCCATAGAAGGAATTCCTCTAATAAAGAATTACACTCGAAATGAATATGATGCCAGTAATCAGAACTGGACTATCGCACAGGACGAATATGGTGTTATGTATTTTGGTAATAATTTGGGTGTATTAATATTTAATAGTGTCGACTGGCAGCTTATACCAGTACCTAATCTTTCCATTGTCCGGTCGTTGAGGTTTTATGCTCCCGATAAAATTCTTGCAGGCGCATTTGATGAGCTTGGTGTTGTAATGCGAGACTCGGTGGGAGATTACCATTATAGTACATGGAATACGAAAATACCTGAAAGTGAACGCAAATTTGGGGATATCTGGAAAATTCATATTATAGGAAAATTCATCTGTTTTCAATCACGAACGCATTTACTTGTTTTTACATCGAAAGGTGATTTTGTAAAAGCACTTCACCCTGAGAATGAATTCATATTTTCCTTTCTAGTGAATGATCAGCTTATACTTCAGGATAAAGAAGCCGGACTGAAAAAGTTCGAATCGATGGAACTATATACTATACCAGGAGGTAGCTTATTAAATGAACTGGAAATTTGGGATATTCTATCTGTTTCGGAAGATGTATGGCTGTTATTTACACAACAACAGGGAATATACTATTGGGATCAAAAGGTGCTAAAATCTTGGAGTCGAGATATCAGTGAATTTGTGAAGGAAAACAGTTTCTATTGCATGACAACTAACCATGCTGGTGATTTATATATCGGAACCATACAACAAGGATTAATAATTATCGATCGTCATGGAAAAATCATACAACGTATTAATCGGGTGAATGGACTGCAAAACAATACAATTCTATCCATAGCTTTTGATAAGGAAGATAATCTGTGGCTGGGACTGGATAATGGTATCAGCTATGTCGAAACCAATTCTAATGTGAGTTATCTCCGGCAACCAGGAGGATTTGGTTCAGGTTATTGTGCTGCCATGTTGAATGATCTTTTATACCTTGGAACCAACCAGGGTGTATTTGTATATAATACCAAACAATTTGATGTTATAAATCCTCTCAGCAGGTTGAGCGGGCAAAGCTGGAGTTTTTTTATCCATGATGCTGATCTTTTATGTGCCCATCATACGGGAGCTTATAGAATCAAAGGTAACAACATTAGCAAAATGGTTGATATTCAGGGTATATGGATGTTTCTACCACTTCCTTGGGATAATGATAAATTGCTATTTGGTTCGTACGGTGGAATAGGTCTTCTGGAAAAAACGGGTGACAGATATTTATTCCGTAAAATGTTGGATGGCTTCAGTGAATCATCACGCGTTATGTTTTTCGATGCATCCGGAAACCTTTGGATAAGTCATGGATATAAAGGCATTTACAGAATTAAAATTAAACCATATGATGATATTATTGAAGAAGTTAAACTCTACGGACCCGATCAAGGCCTGCCTTCGGAGCTGAATAATGAATTATTCTATATACGGGGTGAGCTGATAGCTGCGACACGAAATGGTATATATAGTTACGAAGAATTGCAGGATACGTTTTATTCATCGACCCGGTGGAACCTTTTTCTTGGCAATACAGCTCCTGTAACGAAGATGATAGAAAATAAAGAACATACGGTTTGGATATTTCAAAATGGTGTTCTGGGTAGATTGGATATTCTTACCGATTCTCTTTTTCAGTATAACCGGCAGGTAGCTCCATCGCTGGATGATAATTTTCTGACTGCCTTTGAAAGTATTACATTCCTCGATGATGAACAAATTATGGTAGGGATTGAAGATGGTTATTCCATTGTTAATTTAGAAACAAAACACGATCATCCCGGATTAATCCCTTTTCAATTCGTACGATTTGAAATGTTTAATATTCATCGATTCCAGACCCAATATAGTGCTATAACATTTGATCCCACGGCATCTGATATAACTCTAACCAATAAGATCCCATATTCATTTAACAATCTGCGTATCCAGTATGCTCTCCCGTTGTATTGTTCTTCAAATCAATTAAAAGTTGAGTATATATTAAACGAGACTCCCTGGGAAGGAAACCCTAAAGAGCCTGAAATTATACTTACCAATCTTTACCAAGGTAAGTATAAACTCACTATCGCAATCGAAAATCAATTTACCCATATGAAAGAATACAGAAATGTACTTTTTATTATCGACGCACCCTGGTTCCGACGATGGTATACCTATACTGGCTTTATACTGATTCTCTTATCCTTATCGTTCTCAACTTTTATAATTATAAACAGAAGAGTCCAACATCAAAAAAGAAAAGCCTTGCTTTTACAAAAGAGGCAGATGATTCAGCGTGAGATCAGGTTAAAAGAAAAAAGTATTATGGCAGAGCAGGAACTGATAAAAATGAAAAATGAAAAACTTCAGACCGAAGTTGTACATAAAAGTAAAGAACTGGCCAATTCTACTATGAATATAATCCATAAAAGCCAGATTCTAACCGATTTAAAAAATCGAATGCTAGCACTTATTGAGCAAGTATCAGGGCCTGAAAAAGAAGAATTACGAAAATTGATCCGAAAAATCGACCGGGAGTTAGACGACCGGCAAAGCTGGAATGTATTTGAAACGTATTTCGACCGGGTTCATGAAAACTTTTTTATACGACTCAGGGAGCTACATAGCAATCTTACTCCCAAGGATTTACGTATGTGTGCTTTCTTAAGGATGAACCTGTCATCGAAAGAAATTGCCCCATTACAAAATATTTCGATACGCAGTGTTGAAATAAGCCGCTACAGACTTAGAAAAAAGCTCAATCTTCCGCATAATAAAAATCTTACCGACTATATTATGGGAATTTAAATAACTTACCTGTTTGTACCGGCATAGTTATAAAAAAGCAATTTATTGTTCCATAACGCCGGAATAATAACCATATTTATCGATGGAATATATTCGAAATCGGCCTGAAATAGTTTATCATCGCGGGTATCGAGTAGTTCAGTAACTTCTCCTGATGCGTTGATATAATATAAATTACCTTGAAAATGTGTTACAAGATACCCCTTATCGCATTTTTTTATTCCATCGATTATACCCTCTCCAAGTAAAGCCAGTTTACTGATTTCTTTATTATTTATATCAATTACTTTGAGGTAGCCGTCGCTATTCACACCAATTATCAAATTGCCATTATCATATTGAATTCCATTAGGATTGGCAATTCGGTCATCTTCCAGCCAGCGTTCCACCTTACCCTCAGCTATTTTGTAAACTATATTGCTACCACTAACTGTTACATATAAATTATTATCGTCATCAATCGTAATGTCGTTTAAAAAATCGGTTGTTTTAATATAGTATTTATTGCTAATCATATCCTTTTGCAAATCATACTCCACCACACCAAAACGCTCTACAATATAGAGTTTATCTTGGCTTATACAAATCCCTGTCGGACATGATATTCCTGTAATCCAGTCTGCTTGAATTATATTCCCATCCAAACTCACTTTTGATATAGTATGGCGGCCGTAAAAGTTACCTTCCCTAAGCGGAGCTGTATAATTCGATACATATAAATAACCTCTTATGCTATCCCAGACAACCGATTCAGGAGCGTGAAAAACTGTATCCGTTTCAAAGAGTTTTACAAGCTGAGCATGTAAAGAACTATATGCTATTATCGATAGTATACATAGTATAATTAATTTAATTTTTGCTTTTCTCATGTTTATGAATAATCGGTTTAAAAATAGAATTCAATTATATATTCAATTCACTGGCGATTTGTTGAGGAACTATAAATCCTTTTTTAAAGGCTCGTATTATATATCTTTTGGCTTTCTTTTCGTTTGGCTTTTCACCGTATATATAAGTTAATCCAAGATAGTAATTAAACTCCGCATCTTTCCTGTATTCTTGTTTAACCTGTTTAAGTGCTTTTTGCGCTATATTATATTCCTTCATTTTACAAAAAATTTTTCCCTGCAGATACATACTTGTTGAAGCTGCGAATTCATTTTCCTGCTGTTGCATAACCATCTGCATTTTGAGGGTTGTGGCTTTGGCGCTGTCGAGCAGGTCTCGATGAAAAAGCGATTCTGCAAGATAGTATAACCATAGTCCTTCATCAGGTTGTTTTAGATGTCGAGCAAAAGCGAAATCCCCTGCTTCCTTATATTCCTTAAGGATGAAATGTAAACGGATTTTGGTTTTGCCAGCTGATCGGTTTGCTGCATTTACAGTCAGAGATAAATTGATATACTTCAGGGCACTATCGTATTTCTCTTTCTTAATAAATATCTCTGCTGCATAGTCGTAAGCATCGCAGAAAAGACTATCAACTTTTATTGCTCCCATAAAATAGGCAAGCGCCGCGTTTGTATTCGTATTCTTGTTTTCAATTCCCTTTTGCATATATTCCTCGGCCTGTTTGTTGCTGGTACCACAATTATATCGTACATAAGTCGACGGTCCTGCAGGAATAATAATCGGAATAAATATTTAAGCTCCGAGAACAGGCGACAATACCAATAGAGGAATAGAATAAATGAAACGTCTCATAATAAGAGAATAATTAATTTATTATGTTCTAATTAAAAATCCCAAACTATAAAAAGAATCCGAGATTTTAAAAAAAGCCCAGAAAAAGTTATAAAGTACATCCTATTAATTCAATGAAATTCGTTTTGAGACACGGATTTAGAATTGATAGAAATTTTTTATCTTACTTATTATTTCACTCGTTATGCGATATAATTTTGATTTCGGTCGATTTTAAACCGTAAGATTCAGCCAATAAATGTATTTCTCCTGCTTCTTGCGTGGATTGAATCAATACCTGGCAAAGTCCGTTAAATACTTTCCGTTTCCATTGATCGGCGGGATCTATTACCTGTACCAAACCGGGATCGGTATTCGGACTATCCCACTGATGCTGTAACCGGAATCGTTTTCCAACTGCAGCGTAATCATTCCTGCCCTTTTTCAATATGACATGAACAAGTTGGTAAGCCTGTCCCGGAGCATCGCGTTCCACATTTGCTGCTATTAAATGACCATTGATATAAATCGACTGACTCTCCAAAATGATCTTAGTAAAAAGATTAACAACTGTTTCTTTCTTAACTTCCTCCAATTCGAAACTACCACGAACTACAATCAGGCTATCGGTATATACTCTCCAGTCATCGCTCTGACGCTCGAATGCGGGTTTCCATTCCGAATCGTCCCACCCGTAAACTACTTCGGGCCGATCGATAAGATTCTCAACCGGAAATTCTTTCAAACCTGTAATTTTTGAAGTAGTAATAGTTTCGAAATAGCGATCTCTTTCATGACTTGAGGGATTGCCATTACCCACTCCGATTATTTCTCCCGGACCCCGGATAGTAAAACTGATCTCATTAGCTGCGGTGGGTATTGTTCTCCTTTTTCTATCGAGTATACTTACAGTAATAATGGAAACATCTTTACCATTGGCCCTAATAGAACTTTTATCGGCTTTAAGTAATATGTCGTTAGCTTCACCGGTAGTTTCGTTTTTTTGTGTAAGTATTACCTTACCGTTCGAATAACCCTTTGCCATGAGTACTCCAGGTTTATAAGCAACAAGCCATTCCAGGTGACCATTATGTGGCATAATCTTTTTTCCAAGGCTTTTTTTATTTAAAAACAACTCAACCTCTTCACAGTTGCTGAACACAATTATCCTTTTTTCTTCTTCATTTTCACTCCAATTCCAATCAGGAGCAATGTGTAAAACCGTTTCATCATCCCACCACGATTTCAGGTAATAAAAAATATCCTTCGGATAGCCACAGAGATCGACAATACCAAATTGCGAGCTAACAGCTGGCCATTCAAAGGGTGTTGGTTCGCCGCGGTAATCGAAACCGGTCCAGTAAAACAATCCTGAAAGGAATTCCCTTTCATAATAAAATTTCCACCCTCGTTCAGCACCTATATTTTCAGTTATCCGTTCATAAAATGCCAGATGCCCTGCTTCGCGATCAGTTTTATAAACACCTCGAGTTCCGATAGTATTACTTTCTTCGGTACCAATACCGGCCTGCCAGGGGAATTTAGCATGATGTTCGTCAATATCGCCATGAAAAATATAATTATAACCCATTACCTGCATGACAGTTCCGATACCATTATCCCATCCGCCACTGGAGGCTGCAGTGAACGCCCGCGATGAATCGAGACGTTGGGCAAAATCCTGCATTGTTTTGGCAATTCGGGCTCCTTTAATATTTTCCTCAATGGCCCACTCTTCGTTACCCAGTGACCAGATTACCACACTCGGATGATTCCTGTCGCGTTTCATGAGGTTTTCCAACCACTCCAGATGTTCCCGGTTCGATCCCATAAGCCTGTTCTCGTCCATCACCAGCATTCCCAAGCGATCGCAAACATCGAGAAGAACTGGATCGGGAGGATCGTGCGAAGTGCGAATCGCATTGCTTCCCATAGCTTTTAACTGCTTAATCCTGAATTCGTGTAAAGCTTCAGGTATGGCCCTTCCAACTCCGGCATGGTCCTGATGGTTGCAGCTTCCTTTAATTTTAACCGATTCACCGTTAAGAAAAAATCCTTTATCAGGATCAAAACTCACAGTACGTATACCAAATAGAGTTTCGTATGTATCGACAATCATACCATCCTCGCTGATTACAGTAAATAACGTATGTAATACAGGTGTTTGAATTGACCATAACTTGGGTTTTTGCACCGTGTAAGCTGAAAAATAATTTTTCTGTTCACCCGGTAAAAGAACAAGTTGCTTTTTAATTCCCAGTGCTATTGTTTTTCCATTATCATCCTGAATATTTTCCGATAAATCGAAAACCCTGGTTTTATCCGACTCATTTATTACTTCCGTCCTGACTTTTATCAGAGCAGAAGCCTTGTTATCTTCAGTAGTAATAAAAGTCCCCCAGTGCGTCACATGAACAAGCGATGTTTTGTTTAACCATACATGCCTTACAATACCTGCTCCTTCATAATACCATCCTTCTTCCATAGTAGCATCAACACGCACTGCAATAACATTCTCACCTCCGTAATTTAAATAATCGGTAATATCGTAACTGAAGCTGGTATACCCACTGAGTTCTGTTCCTAGATAAAATCCATTTACCCACACAATTGAATTCCGAAATACTCCATCGAATTCAACGGATATTCTTTTACCCAAATCCGATTTCGGAATAGTAAAGTGTTTTCGATACCATCCTACACTATTCTCGGGGTAATTATGTCCTATCGCCTTGTAACCATGACTGTGGCTCCCATCGGCAGCGAAAGGCAGTTCAACACACCAGTCGTGTGGTATATTAAGTATACGCCAGGCCCGGTCATCGAAATGCTCGGCAGCTGCTCCGTCGCCATAACCCGTTTTAGCAAAATAGGAAAAATATCCTGTGCCATGGTTAAAATCTTCTTCCGCATCGAAGGCATGTCCCAGCGCAAACAGCCAGTTTGAATCTATGCATATTCGCTCACGAATGGCTTCACGATTAATTTCTTGCTGAGCTGTTGCGCTAAAAACAATAGTAATAAATATTATATATGCTTGGAGAGTTTTCATGAAAAACAGGTATTGTTTATATTAAGTTTTGTATACTGAAGTTAGTTCATTAAAGATTATAAAGTTCAGAATAATAAAAGAATGCCTGAATTTGAAATGATAACAATTATTTGCTTTATTGTTAACCATATTAAAATGAACAGAATATTCAATAAACAAAAATCCCTCCGACTTCCTGTTAAAGAAGAGGGAGGGATACGAGCACATAACTCTAACTTCCTAATATAAGAACTTAAACATGTGAAAATAATCATGCAAAAACAGGAATCAGATATAATAACCGGGTGATATACTCATCTTCTTTGTCAATCAAATATGCTGAAACACTCATCATAGCTT
>CAYMQP010000058.1:0-15149 GCA_964392505.1 uncultured Bacteroidales bacterium | reverse complement strand
CAATTGGTTCATTCAAAGTGTATAAAGAAGCTCGCGATTACCGGGTTCATATCTGGAATACCACTGTAATTGACGATGCTTTTGTTTCGGCATATAATAGCGGTAAAAGAATAACCGTGCAAGAAGCATTAATGATTGCAAACCAGCAATGGTATAAATAACCAAGTAAGTGTATTCATGAAAGATAAAATTAAAATACTATTCTTGCTGTTTGCTTTAATCGTATCATTACCAGTTTTCTCACAGGGCGATATTGAAGATTTGCTGTATACCGAAGTGGACAATCTGAATCCCGTATATAAACCAGTTATGGGTTTTGGAATCGGTACATTTAACTTTTTAGGTGATGTACGCGATCCTAATTTGAGTCCTTTAAACGGCACAATAGGATATAAGGTCAATGTAGCTACATTTATTGATAACAAACAATATTTTCGGGCTAATTTCTTTTTTATGGGAGGGACACTCTCGGGCAACGAGAGATCGTATTCTGACCCGATGCGTAATTTGAATTTTAAATCGGATATACTTGTTTTCGGTGTTAATATAAATTACGATTTCGATAACTTTTACAAAACGTACCGTCGTGTTCACCCATTTATATCGGTGGGTTTTGAGACAATTACATTTAACTCAAAAACCGACAGTTTAGCTGTTATTGAAGGAGCTGATATTCGTTATAATTACTGGCCCGACGGAACTATCAGAAATTTGCCCTATAGTCCTGCTAGTATCGAAAATCCCACTCTTGAACTTATGCAACGCGATTATATTTATGAAACGAGTTTACGTGAAACCGATTGGGGTTTAGGCGATTATCCACAATATACCTTTGCCATACCTATAGATGTTGGCCTCGATTTTTGGATCAGTAACAGGATTTTATTCCGCGTAGGAACCTCATATCATTTTTGTTTCACCGATGTTATCGATCATGTTAGTCATAAAAACACCTCTGGTATCATTGGGGATACTTGGAACGATGATTTCATGTATACTTACGTTTCGATGCATCTCGATTTGTTCTCAAGTAAGAAAACGTTGGCAGTACAACGACTTTTCGCCGATATCGAACTGGATCTGACACTTATTGGCGATGATGATGGCGATGGTTATATGGACGGATGGGATCAATGCCCTGATACACCGTTTGGTATTGATACCGATACTACAGGTTGTCCTCTTGATGACGATTATGATGGTGTTCCCAATTATCTTGATGATGAACCTTTTTCGCGTTACGGAGCTTATGTCGATGATAGAGGAGTGGAAATATCCGAAGATGATTTAATTGCTCGCCTTGATATGTCGGCTGCTGTAAGGCGTGAAGAAGTTGAGTTATACCTTCGATCACCTTCTTCTTACAGTAGTTATAGGAATATTACGGCCCAGGAAATGCCGGAAAAATTCGAGCAGGTTGATGCTGATGGAGACGGGTATATTTCGTTCGATGAAATATTGGATGAAATTGATAATTTCTTTGACTTTGGTTCAGATCTCAGCTCAGAGGATATTTACGAATTGAATAATTTCTTTTTTTCACAACAATAATTATAAATCATAACTTCCTTAACCTTTCGTGCTGGCGTTGGGTATCCCGTTTTTTAATATCTTCCCGCTTGTCGTATTCTTTTTTACCCTTGGCAAGAGCTATGTTTAATTTTGCGTAACCCGTATCTGAAATAAAAAGTCGAGTAGCGACAATAGTAAATCCGCGTTCTCGAGTTTTACGTTCAAGCTTTTTTAATTCACTGCGATTCAGCAGGAGTTTTCTGTCCCATGCCGGATCGTGATTACTATATCCGCGATTGGCATATTCAGCAACATGCATATTACGAATCCACAATTCGTTATTTTTAAAGTAACAAAACGTATCAGCAATACTGGCTTTCCCAAGACGTACACTTTTAATCTCTGTACCAGTAAGCACGATTCCGGCAGTATATTTCTCAATCAATTCGAAATCGTGAGTGGCTTTTTTATTCCGTATATCAATCTTATTCGCCATTCTTCAATATTTCCTTTTCGCGATATGCAAAGTAAAAGTAAATTTACAGAATCACAACCGGGTATATAAAGTTGAAATCGTTACAAATAAAAAATAATTTGATTATTGTATTAGGCCCTACAGCTGCCGGTAAAACCCGTTTTGCTGCCGCATTGGCTTTCCACATCGATGGTGAAATAATTAGTGCTGATTCCAGGCAAATTTATCGCAAAATGAATCTGGGAACCGGTAAGGATTATAGCGATTATAAAGTTGGCAACAAGTTAATCTCCTACCACCTGATCGATATACATGAGCCCGGTTATAAGTATAATGTATTTGAATATCAGCAGGATTTTATAAAAGTTATCCATAAAATACATGAAAAGAAAAAAATACCTATTCTATGCGGAGGTTCAGGAATGTATATCGATGCTGTTACTAAAGGTTATAAACTAATATCGGTCCCGTTAAATAACGAGCTTAGAAAAGAATTAAAAGATAAAACGTTGGATGAACTTGAGAAGATAGCGGCCGGTTATCGCCGACTGCACAACCGGACCGATATCGATACAAAAAAAAGGGCTATCAGAGCAATTGAAATAGAGGTATATTATGCGAACCATCCGAAAGAAAAAACCAACTACCCTGAATTACATCCAATTTACTTCGGAATATTTTGCAGCAGAGAAAATCGTCGTGAACGCATTACACATCGACTTCATAATCGTTTACAGAGCGGCATGATTGAAGAAGTGAAGTACTTGCTCGATCAGGGACTTACTCCAGAAAGTTTAATCTATTACGGTCTTGAATATAAGTATATAACATTGTATCTGACCGGGCAAATGGATTATAATACTATGGTGCAAAAACTGAATATTGCCATTCATCAGTTTGCCAAACGGCAGATGACATGGTTTCGGAAAATGGAAAGGGAAGGAATAATAATCCACTGGATCGATTCGGAATTGCCAACGAATAAAAAAATTAAAAGAGCAATGGATATATTATCGAAACCACAATAATCAATAATGATTTTTAAAAAAAGAACTAAAGTAACTTGTTATAAGGTTAGATTATCTTAAAAATAAAATCCCGGTCTCTGCTATACAATTTTTTACAAATCCCTCTATATCATATGTAGCAAAGACCGGGATTATTATTGAAGTTATTATTTATGCTGCAATGTACTCAAACACCTCTCGTATTACATCGGAATGCGTACGACCATAATTTTCCTTAAGCCAATCATGAAGCATAATAATTTCGTAAGATTTCAGCCACCTGAAAGATTTCACTATTTCTTTACGAAATAATTCCTTGTCGTAGCTTAATTGTTTCAATAAAATCTTCTGATGTTCCAGCATAGTAATCATTGGATTTGGTTCCTTTCTAAATTACTAATTAGATTAACTACTTCCATAAAATCAGCGATGATATTAATCATCTGAAAATCGCATCAGCAGCGGATTCAAATAAAATCCAACAATTTTATAACCAATATTTTCCCCATTTGTTTCATACCTATACAGAATTCACAGATTTTTAACATTTTTAAACATTGATCAATAATTATTTTGAAACTTAATATGGGAAAAATTGAGAATAAGTTTTGTATCAACCTCCCATCAGAACATAATCCATCATAAGGCTTATATCCAAATCCTCGAATCCTACAGCCTTCAAATGTATTCCATCCTTAGAAAAAGCATCGCGAAACCAAATTTCATCGCTCCCCGAATGCCGGACTGCCTTCCGATAGGCATCAAGTGCTCTTTCTATTTGTCCTGAAGCCCAATAACAGTGCCCAATATTCAAAAAATCACTTTTCATGGGTTTAACTTTTAATACCTTATCGAAGTATTTAATTGCCGTGTCATATTTACCCTGAACAAACGAACACCATCCGATGGGCCTATAAACCTTGGGATTATCAGAATTTGCATACTCAACTTTATAGTAATATTTCAAGGCCTCCTCGAAATTTCCTATGTCCATAAAAAGTTGCCCTAAATAAGCCATATTGGTAAAATCTTTAGGTTCAGATTTAATTATCTGCTGATAATATTCTATAGCTTTTTTAAAATCGCCTGTCTTTCGATAACAATACCCTAGCTTTTTCTGTAACCATAGTTTATTTTTATCGAATAGCTCAGCCTGATGGTATAATTCAATAGCTTTAGTATAATTACCTGTTTTCTGGTAACAAAACCCTATTTTTTCAAGTAATTCAAAAGATTTTTCTTTAGTGTTTAACCATTCAAATAATTTCAGTGCTTCTGTGTCTCTGTCTCTGGCAAAATAAAATTCAGCCAGATTTCTTAATAGTTTAACATCCTCAAACACCATTCTCAATATATACGATTCAATAGGATCGATTTCCAAATCGAACACACTTTCATATTCCTTCCGGTAAGGATTTAGCTTAAAGAACCGGTAAAGATCCTGAAGGTATTGTGTATTAATTATCTTATTCCTTGTTTCATTGTCGAGTTTAAATTCATCCTCCATCATCTCATTCATTGCCTTAAGTTCCATATTGAACAACTCGAGCATCATTTTGCGCTGTTCTGATGGCATATGTTGAATATTTAAAATGAAGGAATACTTATCGGAGTTGCATAACACAGTCGATTTTTCAAGTCCTTCAATGAAAGTATTAGTATCAAAATCTTCCTTGAAATTTTCAAAAGTCTCCTTAACAACCTGATTTTCTGTTTTGAATGGAATAAACCAGTTTGATAATTCTTTAAAGAAAGGGAAATGCTTCAGCATTGCAAATGCTCCCATAAATACATCGGATCCTTCGATTTGCATTTTGGAAAATTGCTCGAGTTTCTGATACACATCAGGAGCATCTTTAAAAAAATTTTCCCACTCCGGATTCTTATCTTCAAAAGTTTCCTTCGAGAGTAATTCTTCAAGTTTAAGTTTATCTTCCAGCTCTGAACGTATTTTCATAACCTCAGGAACAATTTCCTCCTGAATTTTTTTCGTAATTCTTTCTGTTTCACTTGCCCTGATATACTGGATTAGAATGGCCAACATGCGTTCCTGGAAAAGCCGATCATCGGCAATGGATTTCAATCTGTCTGTCAAATCGGGATATAAGCCGATTCTTTTTTGATAACATAATAATACGAGAAATAGGCCTATCATGGCGCGCTGTCTCACTTCCGGATTATCATTCTGCGATAGATCAAATAGGATAATAAATTTCTCACTGTCAAAATGACGCAATTCAGAAAGCATAATCGCACTTACCATTAAAGATTTAATACTTGTATCAATGTCCTGATATTCAATAATTTGATTCAATAGCGATTTGTCCTCGTTTCTCATTTTATTTTTTAACCAGAAAAAATAAAAAAGTTGACTTGCCAATGTATCAGGTAGGTTTTGTTCTTCTTCAGCAGATTTTTCAGAAAATGTACCATCTTTACTGCTCGATAACATAATGGTTATTTGTTTACTATCACCATTGTAAAAAGCTTCAAAATGATGCAGTTTCATCTGCATTGTTTTCCTTTCAAATAAATTCATATCATTAATCCAGTAATCCCTGATATCATCTGCAAGTCCGAGAATTGATTGTTTCAAGCGAAGATGAATTCCTTCACGTTCGGGATCCTTGGCAAGTTCAAACGAGTATTTCAACATACTTCGATAAGTATCGAGAAGCGACTGGTACCGCCCATGAATTTCTGATGAACCTGTTTGAACTAATAATTTTGTCACTGTTTGGAATGCATCCCTTAAACGGTCCGACAACACAGCCTCAAGCACATCAGCATATTGTTTCTGCATTTCTGAATATGTCATCCCCAATTTATTTAGAATCATTACAGGAATCGTGCAAAAATCCTGCAAAAAATTTATTAACTAATCTTTTGTCAGGTTATGTAATTAAATAAATATGAATATAAAAACTAGGTTATTTTCCAAAAAGTGCAACCATATAAAGAAGAATCATACCTAATAAAAGAGCTATAAATTGATAAAACGAACGGCGGGTGGCTTTTTCTGCATGAAGTTCGGGTATAAGATCGGCTGCAGCAAGGTAAATAAATCCACCAGCTGCAAAAGGAAGTATCAATCGTGATATGGTCATCATTGATTGACTAAATAAAAAAATAATTCCGGCTCCGATAAATGCGGTGCATGCAGAAATAAAATTATAAATGAGGGCTTTCTTACGGGAAAAACCTGCATGAATTAATACTCCGAAATCGCCTATTTCCTGAGGTAATTCATGCATTAACACAGTGATAGTAGTAGCCATACCAATCTCTATTGAATAACTATATGAAGCAGCAATGAGAATACCATCAAGAAAGTTGTGAAACATATCTGCAACAAGGTTAACAATACCAAAAGGTTTTACCGTATGACTATTTATTTCTGTTGTATGATTATGGCGCCAATGAAGAAATCGCTCAAACATGAAAAAAAGCATAAAACCAATTACAAGCCATACTGAAGCGATTGTTTTGTTCTGGAATGATTCAAATGATTCAGGAAGAAGATGAAAAAAGGCACCGCCTAAAAGCCCGCCGGTAGCCAGACCTACTAAAATCAGCTGGATTTCTTTTAATTTCTCCTTTTTTAAGGATAAAAATAAAATCCCTGTAAGCGAGACTAAACTAACAACTAACACGCTGAGCAGAGTTACGATTGAAATCATTGACTACATGTTTAAATGCAGACAAATATAGAATTTATAATCAAGCCCGACCTAATTCGATAAAGAGACTTACTTGTTTTTATTTTTTGGCAAGCTCTTGCGATTTTTTTCTGTCATCATAGTCGCAAAATCATCTTCACCTTTTTCCTGCAAATAGCGAATACAAAGTGACCTGTCGGTATGGGTAAAAAATTCAATAACTCTGCCAAAAAGATTATTATACTTGGAGCAATCCATAGGATTGGTATAATTAATACAAGCACTACAATTAGCAATATTATTTTCAATACAGCAGCTTCTTATCTTACACCAGGTGGCTTTGGTATTTCCCATGCAACCGGGGCATTTATTTTTTTTATATTTTCCGCAATTTCTACAGTATAAACCACAGGCAGCAATGAGATTTATATGGTTCGCTTGAGTAGTTTTCATGGTTATGGTTTTATTATATTTTCATCATTAAAAATAGTATCAGGTACTGACAACCCTATGTCAGTAATAAAATGTATTATTCCAAGCGAATCAAACTTTTATAAAAATCCTGTTACGATATAATATCCAAGCTGGAATGATGCATAAAAGTGTATAAAATATCGCCCAGAAAAGCGATACTAGCTTTAAGGAAATATCAATATTTAAGAGAATTTTTATGAACAATGCCTTAATACTTTCAACATCACCGAAAGAAAGCATACATAAGGGATAAAATAATAGGATATGAAAAACATAAATAGTAATAGCATTGGTGCCGGGCATAAGAAAGATCATCAACCAGTTTCGAGATCTACTTGTCTGAAATAATACTTCGAACAATGCTAATAGCAGAAAGGCAAAGCCCGATGTATATAAAACATAGGAACTTGTCCAAAGATTTTTATTGATGGGAAAAACCAAATTCCACCCAAGTCCTAAAATAATTCCGGTAACACCTAAAATAGTGAGGTTACGTAATTGCTTTCCGGTGCTAATGGTAGTAATCATAATCCATCCGGCGAACAAACCCGTAATACAGGTAGCAATTGCAGGCAATGTACTCAATAGACCCTCAGGATCCCAGGTATTCTGGTATAATTTTCCGGGAATGATTTTAAAATCAATCCAGTTAACAATATTCATTCCAGGTTCCAATAAGGCTTTTATCTGTCCGGGCGGAGGAATCCATACTAATAGCATCCAGTAGCCTGCAAGTAAAATAAACAAAATGATAATATTCAATCTTTTATCGGCATAGAGAAACAGAACTGTAGTAATAAAATATACAATAGCAATTCGTTGTAGAACACCAGGAATACGCAGTTCCTGAAAATTTGACATAATGAAATTCAATAATACGCCAATCCCAAAAAGAATTAGGGTTCGTATGAATGCTTTTCTGATTAGTCGTGATTTAGTAATTCCTTTCTGCAGGTATTTTGTATAGGCAAATACGATTGATACTCCAACTATAAATAGAAAAAATGGAAATACCAGATCGGCTAGCGTACAACCATTCCAATGGGCATGTAATAATGGTTGATACACATGATTCCAGGAGCCTGGATTATTAACAAGTATCATGCCTATAATAGTTAAACCCCGAAATGCATCGATTGATTCTCTTCTTTTCATGGTGAATAAAACTGTTATTTCAACTTTAGGTATATTGCTGCGAGGGAAGCCACATGTTCAATCATTCTTTTTTCCAGTTCAATTGGTTGTATTACTTTTATTTTACTACCAAATGAAAGTAACCAGTGTGCCATATAACTATAATCATTAACAGCAAAACTCATGACCACCCCATCACCATCAGGATATTCATCGATGTAGCCAAAATAGTATTTTGATGATTTTAAATACTGAATCAGAGTCTGGTCAAACCAAACCTTAACTTCAAAAAGATCGGAACTTAACCAAAGATCCTGAAAATACCTTTTTAACTCTCCTCGGCGCTTCTCGCTGGCATATTCTGAAGTTACTTCCAGTTGAATGATTCGATCGACCCTGAAATCGCGCATTTCACTGCGTAATTTACAATATCCGATCAGATGCCACGCATTACCATAAAATACTAACCCTAAAGGATCAATAACACGCCCTGAAGTCTTTTCCTGAGAATATTGTGCATGATAATCGATAGTTAGACACTTCCCTTCACCTAAGGCTTTCTGTATAGTGGTAAGAAAATTATCAGGATATTCATAATCGGCCGATTGTTTTGCATGAAAAACTTCCACTTGCTCGTTCATTTCTTCCAGCATAGTTTTATCCTTTTCCGGAAGTATACTTTTAATCTTATCAGTACCACTCATATACCAATTCCTTACCGAACTATCGGTCAGCTTATCTACAAGTTTACCTGCAATCAACATGGCTCCCGCTTCTTCGCGGGTAAACATTACCGGTGGAAGATGATAACCATCAACAATAAAATAACCTTTGCCTGTTTCGGCACCGATGGGAACTCCAGCTTCTTCAAGTGCCCTTATGTCGCGATATACGGTACGCTGACTAATTTCATAACGATCGGCAATTTCTGCTGCAGTAATCCACCTTTTTGTTTGGAGTTGAATAAGAATGGAAGTTAGTCGATCGATCCGGTTCATTATCTTAAAATTACCTATACAGTAGTAATTTTAGGAATTTCTGCCATCATTTGCAAACTGTTATAAATGCTGGAACAAAATGAGGGCTGGTATGAATTGTTATTGTTCGAGGATAACTCCCAGACCGATCGTAAGAAAGGTGTATCCTAATTTATCATGACATTTCTCTAAGGTATCAATCTCGTAATCTATTGAAGCAAATTGTCTTCTGTATGACAATGAAAAATATGAGGAAAAATCGTCATTGAGTCTGAACCTTTTGCCCAATTCTATTCCCAGGTAAATTCCCCCGTTAAATTCAGCGTTATAATAACCATCGTATTCGCAACTCCAGCCAAATGCATAACCGGTTTGACAAATAAGAAATGGAGAATAACGTTTTTTATTGATCATGCCAATAATATCCAGGTAGAATGGTATGAAACCCTCGTCTTTAAAAAGATGGGCTCCTGCTCCAAAGCCAAATCCCAGATAATGTCCTGATTTCAGACAATAGGAGTACTGAAGACCTCCACCGGATAAATAAGTATTATTGCTACTAATACTTTTACTACCAACAATAAAACTTCCTTCGAGCCGGACACATTTTTCAATTACTAAAGTTTTGCTGGTATCGGGCTTTGCTTCAATACTCATTAAAATACCTACAAATAAAACGCAATGTAATGTTTTTATAAGACAAGGTTTCATGGATTGATTCTGGTTTTGGGAAATTTGCCTAAACTGATATATCGACCTTATAATATATTAATAGTTGCACACGCCTATATTTTTCACTCCCTCATTTGTAATTCAATTAAAGACCTGTCGGACATCAATTTTTGAAACATTGTTCTTTCAGGTAATACCGGAGGAGGTTCCATTTAAATAATCATCTGATTTTAACTAGTCTCCGGATCTGCTATTAGCGATATAAACCTAACCCTCTTTTTCGATTCCAAACAATTGCATAAACCTAAGCCGGAACCTCCTGCCGATATCCTCTGATACCCTATCAGTGAACACCCTGAGTTTGTTTTCGAGATTAAAAATATAACAGTTAGTTGTTGTATAAAATAATCAATCGGTGAACGATAAGCATGCATCGGTAAAGGAGGATTATAATTCGGGATAAAAACTTCTGCTATGAAAGCGAAATTATAAACTGAATTAAAGATTCTAATATCTTAAATATATTTACTACTTTTATAAATAAACTTAAAAGGCACAGATGAGTAGAACACAATGGCTTGCTGAAAAACTTGAAGATTGGTTTATTCACATTAACAAAGCGCTTATTGCACTTTCGGGTGGAATTGATTCCTCGCTCGTAGCTTATGTTGCCCGAAAAACATTAGGTAAACGCAATGTTGTAGCTGTGATTTCTGCATCGGTAAGTGTAAAAGCTAAAGAACTTAACGATGCTCGGAATTTTTGCAAAAAATATGACATTCCACTTAAAGAAATTAATGCGAGGGAAATAGATAATAATAACTATCGTCAAAACCCGATTAATCGATGTTTTTACTGTAAGTCAATCCTTTATTCCGAATTGGACTATCTTATTTCTTCGATGAACAAAGATTATACCCTACTAAACGGAAATAATTTCAGCGATTATGGCGATTTTCGACCTGGTCTGAGAGCTGCTGAAAAACATAAAGTTATGAGCCCCCTGGCACTTTGCCGTTTTAACAAGCAAGATATCAGGAATGTTGCGAAATACTATGGATTACCCAACTGGAATAAACCTGCCAGTCCCTGTCTTAGCAGTCGTTTCCCCTATGGAGAGGTTATTACGGCCGAAAAACTGAAAAGGGTCGAAAAAGCAGAAGATGTACTAAATAAATACGGATTCGAAGATGTTCGGGTTCGCTATGTTAATAATAAAGCCCGTATCGAAGTTTCACCAAAATTGATATCCAAACTTCAGCGAATTTTTAGTGATATTAAACCTAAAATACGATCGTTTGGTTTCGATGATTGCGAGATTGATTCTGAAGGACTTATTTCTGGAAAACTTAATCATAACATCAAAGCATCTTAAAAGCATTCACGTAATGTAACTAATTTGAGTTTCTATCCTACCTTTGACTTAAATTATCTCATTCCAAGGTTATGATTAGAAATGCCCTTATTGCAGGAGCAACAGGTTTAGTGGGAAAAGAACTCACACAACTTCTTATTAAATCCGATTATTACAATTCGCTTCATATAGTTGGTCGCCGTCCTTATATTCTAGAGCATTCGAAAGTAAAATCGTACATAATCGATTTTGACAATTTTGAAAGTTTGAAAACAAGTGCCCTGATACATGATGTTTATATATGTTTAGGTACTACTATGAAAAAAGCCGGTTCTAGGGAAAATTTTAAAAAGGTCGACTTCGGATATGTAATGAAGGTGGCACAATGGGCTAAAAATAATAAGGTTGAAAAACTGGCCATAATCAGTTCGATGGGAGCTAATGCAACATCGAAAAATTTTTACTTGCGTACGAAAGGAGAAGCAGAGAATACCCTTATCGGATTAGAATTACCGAAGTTAATTATTTTACAGCCATCTTTATTACTGGGTAAACGGGGAGAATTCCGATTGGCTGAACGAATGGGAGCCTTACTTGTGCAACCATTTTTAAAAATCATGAAAGGGAAACTCAAAAAATATAGTCCGGTACAAGCCACACAGGTAGCTAAAGCCATGTTTCATTTGACATTGAATGCAACTGAATCAATTCGGTTGATTGACAATATCAATATTATTAATCTGGAATAAATTTATCTGGATAAAAACTCAAAGGCTCCTAAATCAGGATAATCGTCGCGCAAGTTATTTTCAAAATCCCATTCCGACGATATCATTTCGGGATATTTTAAGCCTGCATCGATTATGGAACCTCTAGTTGTCGTATTATCAAGCAAGTGCATATCGAATTCGTCAGGATCTGTAAACAATTCATTTAATATTGAGAAATTATCCCTACCTATAATATAATTGTTTTCAGCTACTACACCCACTCCTTCAGCACTAACAGACCTAAAGGCGATATTATTTGCTACCAGGCAACTTTCACTGGGAGTATTATTTTTATGGTCAGTCACCATAACCCAGGGTGAAACATCGTTACCCGGTATCTGGTCGATTACCGTATTATGTGCAATAATCCCTCGTCGCATACCATAAAACGAAATTCCATGATAATGATCAACAATCACAATATTGTTTTCGACAGTCCAGTTTTCAAAAAATCCGTCGAAACAGCCTATGCCCTGGGGACTTCCTGCCAGTGGATTTTCAAAATTGGTTGTGCCGATGATCAGATTGCCACGAATAACCACATTTCTGATAACGCCCTCACCTACATTACCCTCATCGCTGCGCGTATAACTTTGTATAGCATCGTCATGGTTATCATCTACTTTATAACAATCGGTTATTATGTTATAAGCAAAATAAACCTCATCACTGAGAATACGTGCACCGTCGCCACTGTAATTACGTATGTTATTGCCTACCACTTTACAATTTATTGAATTATCGGAAAGGGAAATACCGAAACTTACATTCGTAATATTACAATTCAGAATTTCAGTGTTGGGTACGCCTCGTACACCAATACCTTGCGAACTTTTTTCAACCCAGTCAGCTGCCGTCCATGATTCGGTATTTGTAGTAGTACGTAACGTAAGGTTGTTCAGTTTAATATCCGATCCCCTGCCCCAGAAGTCGGAAGAAGCAAGGTAAACACAGGCATTACTATTATGATTAATAGCGTCGACTTCCCAGTAATCATCCTCTCCCTCATAACTGTCTTTCGAAATAGTAATATTCTTAAGGTACAGCTTTGCAAAGGCTCCTTCGAGACGGAATTGCGATAAAACTGCAACACCCCCCTCTTCTCCTTCAATGGTTAACCAGTTGAGAAAAATAAAATTATTGCAACTGATATAACCATGATACCCTTCTTTCAGTATTAACCTGTCACCACCTTTTACCGGAGCTTCCTCGTTAACTATTTCGAGTGGTGAATCGGGATTTCGGTTTTCGGTATGTTTATGATAGCATACCAGGTTACTTTCTATAACCTCCTGTAATGTCCGCCATGGATTCGATACTGAACCATCACCTTCTGATGATCCGTTCTCAGGATCGATATAATAAGTACTTCCGGAAACTGACGGCTCCTCAAACTGATAATCGATGTAATTATTCAGATTATTTGGCTTATTGGTATCCTTTGAACAAGATGCTGAAACAAATAACAAACTCAGAGCGAAAACGAAATACATTAATTCAATAAAACAACGCAGGAAATCTGGTTTCATGATTAATAGTTTTTTCAAAGAACGTAAGAAATAATATTTTAGTTACACAATACCAGACTTTTTAAAATATAACAATAAGTGCTATTCAGCAACTATTGAGTCAATTTGTGAATACCATTAACTATTTATAACTTAATATTGCTTTATAAACCTTATAAAAAGGTATCCTATGAAATTCATCGGCAGAACAATTTTGCACCTAAGTATAATTCTTTTTTTATGCTTCAGTTGCACTCAATTAAAAGAAAAGAAAGTCACCAGTCCCGACGGTAACATAATTCTAACCTTTACACTTACTGATAATGGAAGCCCGAGGTATAACATCAGCTATCTGGATCAACCTGTTCTGCTCAATTCAGCATTAGGAATTACTCGCAATGATGCTGATTTTTCAAAGGAATTAAAGATTAAATCCATCAGGCAAATAATTCCTATAACTGATAAATACTCACTGTTGTATGGCAAGAAAAAAGAAGTTACCTACCAGGCTAACCAAAGGGTTTATCAGCTCATTAATGCAACAAATGAAAGAATGGATATTGTTTTCCAACTGTCGAACGATGGGGTTGTTTTTCATTATGTTTTTCCCGATAAATCAGACGATACTAAAAAAATCTCACGCGAACTGACATCATTTAATTTCCCCGATGGCACAACAGGGTGGTTGCAACCCCGTGCCAAATCAAAAACGGGATGGAACCAAGTGAATCCCTGTTACGAAGAGCATTATTGGCAAAATACCCTTCTGTCCGAAATTCCGGAAAGTGATAATGGATGGGTCTTTCCTGTACTGCTTCATTACAATAAGTATTGGATTTCACTGACCGAATCGTGGCCCGAGTGTAATTATTGCGGAAGTCATCTGAACAAAGGCACAAATTCCTCTGAGCTCATAATCGAATTCCCCGAACCTAACGAAGGATTCACAAATGGAGTTGTATATCCTGAATCGAAGCTGCCGTGGTCAACTCCCTGGCGAATAATTACAATTGGTAATTTAGGAACCCTTGCCGAATCCACACTGGGAACCGATGTTGCAATACCTTCAAAACTCGATAATATCGATTATGTGAAACCAGGAAGGGCATCGTGGAGTTGGGTGCTGATGAAAGATGCTTCAGTTAACTACGATGTCCAGAAAGAGTTTATTGACTATGCTGCTGATATGGGCTGGGAGTATTGCCTTATTGACGTGGGATGGGATAGCACCATTGGATGGGCCGGTATTAAAGAATTAGCCGATATGGCAGCTCAAAAAAATGTGGGACTTATTTTATGGTACAATTCAGCAGGCGATTGGAATACTGTCCCCTACCACCCCAAGGACCTATTACTTACATCAGAGAGCCGGAATGCAGAATTCGCCCGATTAAAAAATCTAGGAATAAAAGGTATAAAAATCGATTTCTTTGGCGGCGACGGACAATCGATGATGGCGTATTATATCGATATACTCGAAGATGCTCACAAATACCAGCTCATGGTTAATTGTCATGGCGCAACCCTGCCCCGGGGATTACACCGCACCTATCCAAACCTGGTTTCCATGGAAGCGATACGTGGCCTTGAATATGCCACTTTTGGGG
>CAYMQP010000057.1:0-15872 GCA_964392505.1 uncultured Bacteroidales bacterium | reverse complement strand
GTGTTAGCCACCGATCTTGAGGAATTTATACATTCCCAAAATCTTGAAAAAGTTTGCATAATGGGTCATTCAATGGGTGGCAAAGTTGCTATGAATTTTACCCTCCAGCATCCTGAAAAAGTACTTAAACTGGTGGTTATCGATATAGCTTTGCGATCATATGCAACCGAAGCCCATACTTCGAACCAACTGGCCAATCATAAAAAAATTATTTCGGCACTAGCGGCTCTGGATATCGATTTTGCCGAAACACGCGATGAAATTGATAAACAACTCGCTCGTTATATATCACAGAAAGCTTTGCGACAATTTCTGCTCAAAAATATAGCACGAGATAAAGCAGGTGATTTTTACTGGAATCTTAATATTGATGCGCTAAAGAATAATCTTTTGCTGCTTCTCGATGGAATAGAATTTTCAACCCGGCACTTTTCCGGACCTGTTCTGGTAATCAGTGGTATAAATTCGGCTTATATTAATGAAGACGATCGAACCGATTTTCAAAAAGCCTTCCCCAATATGGAATTTGTTGAATTGTCAGCCGGACACTGGATACACGCCGAAAAACCTGAAATGCTTATTAGTAAATTACTGGAATTCTTACCTGTTAGCATGATTAAGTAAGTATTTTCTGCAGCTTACTTTACAGGAGGTTTAATCAGTTATTATTTCAATATTTTCCTGTTTGATTAATTCCAGCCCGTTATACCGTAAAAATAACTGAGCCACTGCCTGAACATCGCTCTGGCAATACTCAACTATACGATTAATATCGTTATCTTGCCAATATACATCGGCCACCATACTGCCATCCATATCGGTTTTCGGACTTGGAATATTGAAAATGGTTGTTAGCAGTTCAAGAGAGGTATAATGCTTAAAATCGCCAAATTTCCATAGTTCCATGGTATCGAGATGTCGAATCTCCCAGGGTTTCTTTCCTGCATTATCAAGAATAGCCGGAAGTTTTAGTCCATTTATCAGCATCCTTCTAGCTATATAAGGGAAATCAAACTCTTTACCATTGTGAGCACATAAATACAAAGTTTTGTTGGCCGAAAAACTACGAAGCATAGCGGCAAAATCTTTAAGCAGGCTTTTTTCATCTTCGTTATAGTAGCTTTTAATTCTTAAACCTGCCCCGCTTTTTGCCTGAAAAATAATACCTGCCGAAATACAAATAATTTTTCCAAATTCAGCATAAATTCCGGCCCGATTGTAGACCTCTTTTTCGGTTTGATCCTCCTTGCGGAAATATGACGATTTTTTATCCCACAATAGCTGCATTTTCTCCGATAATTCATTAAAGGTTTTTTGCTGAGGGACTGTTTCGATATCGATAAATAAAATATCGTGAATATCAATTTCACTTAACATGATTCGTTTGTTTTAGGTTTATAATAATGCTTTTATCTATTTTTGTCGAAAAACTGGTTTATGATCAAACATATTGTAATGTTCAGAATACCTGCAGAATTAAAGGATAAAAACACCCTCATTCAAGCACTCAAAGATAAACTCGATAACCTGAAAAACAAAATACCGCGGTTAAAAAAACTTGAAACCGGAATCAATATAAGTAAAAGAACCAGTGCATTCGATCTAGTTCTTGTCACTGAATTTGACAATGAATCCGACCTGGATGTTTACCGTAAGCATCCAGATCACCTGGAAGTGGTTGCATATATTGAAAAAATCAAGGCAGAAGTTGTGGTTGCTGATTATATATTCTAAATAATTCCTGATGAATCAGTTGTATCCATTAAAATTCAATCCTATTATTCTCGATAAAATGTGGGGCGGTACAAAACTTAGAGACATTCTTGGTAAACCAACTTCGTCCGACAATGCCGGTGAAAGTTGGGAAATCTCAGGTGTAGAGGGAAATATAAGTATGGTAAGTAACGGATTCCTTGAAGGGAATAACCTGGAAGAACTTATTGAAGTTTATATGGGTGATATTGTTGGCGACAGGATATTTGAGAAGCATGGTTATCGGTTTCCGTTATTAATTAAGTTCATCGATGCAAACGATGTGCTTTCAATACAGGTACATCCCGACGATAAGCTTGCTCAAAAGCGCCATAATTCCAATGGCAAGACCGAAATGTGGTATATTATGCAAGCCGATAAGGGTGCTGAACTTATCGTAGGATTTAATAGGGAAGTTAACAAAGAATTATATCTTCATCATCTAAATAATAAAAGCTTACAGGAAATACTTAATAAAGAACCTGTAAAAGACGGTGATGTTTTTTTCTTACCTGCTGGCCGCGTTCATGCTATTGGATCGGGAATTTTACTGGCCGAAATTCAACAAACTTCCGATGTAACTTATCGAATTTATGATTTCGATCGACGTGATGAAAATGGCAATTTCCGTGAACTTCATACCGATTTGGCATTAGATGCTATTGACTATTCTTCTTATAAGAACTACCGGACTCATTATAGCATAAATGGTCATAAGTCTTCACTTCTGGTAAGCTGTAATTATTTTACTACCAATATATTGAATCTTAGAAGCACCATTAAAAAAGATATCGCACAGCTCGACTGTTTTGTTATTTACATGTGCTTAGAAGGATCAGGCAATCTATTATCATCTCAAAACGAAAATGTACCCATTAAGAAAGGAGAATCGGTGCTTTTATCGGCTTCTCTGATTCAATATACGATTCAACCGACAGAGCCGATGAAACTGCTAGAAGTGTATATCGATTAAATATGAAAGAATTAATCAAGGAAGTTGCATTCGTAAAAAGCAGCACGAATTATAAAAGCTGCCCGGTCGATATGCTTCCGGAATATGCTTTCATTGGTCGTTCGAATGTTGGCAAATCATCGCTCATTAATTATCTCACAGGGCAAAAAACATTGGCAAAAACGTCCAATCAACCAGGTCGAACCCGCCTTATTAATCACTTCATTGTGAATCGCTCATGGTACCTTGTCGATTTACCAGGCTATGGTTATGCTCGGATGGCAAAATCGGAACGCAATAAACTTATCAAAATAATCTATGATTATATTCAATTTCGTCCTTCATTAGTATGTCTCTTTCTGCTTATCGATATAAGGCATGCTCCCCAGATTATCGATCTGAATTTTATAAACTGGCTCGGAATTAATAAAATTCCATTTGTATTATGCTTCACAAAAACTGATAAAATATCGGCATCGGAGCTCGAAAAGAATTTCAGCCACTATAAAACCACGTTACTCAACAATTGGGAATCTCTTCCACTTGTATTTTACACATCGACACTCAAAAAACAGGGCAGGAAGGAAATCCTATCATTTATCGAAAAAACAAATATAAACCTGGACAAGAAAGAGTGAAATTCTTTCAAATGTTAAAAACCGTTTATGTTTTTCACATAGTATAATGCACTTTATGTAATGATATTTTTTACTTTTGCTGCGCCTTGAGATGTAAAAGCCTGATAATATATAAGTTGTTCATATGATATGAAAATCAAAGCTCCCATTAAATTTTTTGCCGGAAGGGCCTCTGTTTACCTGGCTGAAAAAATTGCCAAAAGCTATGGCACTGAATTGGGATCGACATCGGTTCTCGAGTTCAGCGATGGTGAATTTCAACCGGCATACCTCGAATCAGTGCGCGGATGTATTGTTTTTATTGTTCAATCGACATTCCCTCCGCAGGATAATTTAATGGAATTGCTTTTGATGATCGATGCTGCCAAAAGAGCCTCAGCATATAAAGTAGTAGCCGTAATGCCATACCTGGGGTTAGCCCGTCAGGACCGAAAAGACAGACCTCGTTGTTCTATTGGAGCAAAACTGGTTGCTGATCTACTGGTTAAAGCAGGGGTAGATCGTGTTATGACCATGGATCTTCATGCCGATCAGATTCAGGGTTTTTTCGACGTCCCGGTTGATCATCTTTACGCTTCATCGCTATTTGTACCCTATCTGAAAGGCCTTGAATTATCGCAAATGGTAATAGCCGCTCCGGATATCGGAGGTTCAAAAAGAGCAAATGCCTATTCCCGATTTCTGAATTCAGAGATGGTTATTTGTTACAAGCTCCGTAAAAAAGCGAATGTAATTTCGGAGATGAAAGTTATTGGTGAAGTGAAGGGCAAAGATATCATCATTGTTGACGACATGATTGATACTGCTGGTACCATATGTCTGGCATCCGATATGATGACTGAGGAGGGAGCTAAAAGTATAAGGGTAGTAGCTACGCATCCCGTACTTTCCGGCCCAGCTTATGAACGTATCGATGGATCCTCCATATATGAATTGGTGGTGACAGATACTATTCCGCTTCGCGGACATAGCGATAAAATAAAAGTGTTGTCGGTTGCCGATCTTTTTGCCGATGTTATCAATAAGGTTTACAAATACAAATCGATAAGCTCAAATTTTATTTTTTAATTGCTATATTTGCACTCCTTTTTCACACGGGGATTGTATTAAAACAATGGTGTGATGGGGAACTCAGCTTCCAAGTAGCACATGTTGAATTGTTTTAAAGAACGAAAATGAAATCTATTGAAATCAAAGCAGAACTACGTAAAGAAACAGGTAAAAAAAGTACTATTGAAATTCGTAGCAGAGGCGCCGTACCTTGCGTTATGTATGGTGGTGAAGAAAACATTCATTTTACTGCACGAAGCCACGACATTCACCAGATTATATATACACACGATGTTTACATGATTAACCTAAATCTTAATGGTAAGCAATATAAAGCTATACTTAAAGATGCACAATTTCATCCGGTTACTGATGAACCAATACATTTAGATTTTATTGAAATATTGGAAGACAAACCGGCTATTATTGCGCTTCCTATCACACTTACTGGTAGTTCGGTTGGATTAAAAGCAGGCGGAAAACTGCGACAAAGAAGAAGGTACCTGAAAGTTAAAGGTTTGTTAAAAGATCTTCCCGAATCTCTTGATATTGATATAACCGAATTAAACATCGGTGACTTTGTAAAAGTAGGTGATCTCAAATACCCGAATCTTGAAATTCTTGATCCTGTAAGGGCTATGGTTGTTGGTGTTGCCGCTTCGCGAATATCCAAAGGTATGGAAGAAGGTATTTCTGAAGTTGCCGAAGCTGAAGCTGAAGCAGAAGCTGAAACTGGTGAAGGAGCCGAAGCAGAAGATAAGACCGAAAAAACTGAAAAGTCTGAAAAAGCAGAAAAGACAGAAAAGGCGGAAAAGGCTGAGAGTCCTCCAGGAGATTAAACTACTAAAAATTGAAATATCTTATTGCAGGGCTGGGTAATGCGGGTGCCGAATACACTGAAACCCGGCATAACATAGGTTTTAAAATATTGGATGCTTTTACCGAAGCATCCAATATTTCTTTTATGGATAAACGTTATGGATTTATAGCAGAATATCATTTTAAAAATCGCACTTTTATTCTATTAAAACCTTCGACATTTATGAATCGTAGCGGTCTTGCAGTAAATTACTGGTTGAAAAAATCAAAAATATTACCTGACAAATTATTGGTAATAGTCGATGATATAGCCCTGCCTTTCGGTACAATCCGTATTCGCTCAAAAGGTGGTGATGGTGGCCACAATGGTCTGGCTAGCATTAATCAGACTCTTTGCTCCCAGGAATATGCCCGTTTACGATTTGGAATTGGTAGCGAATTTTATGCCGGGCAGCAGATGAATTATGTACTAAGCGAATGGACCGCGGAAGAGAAAGAACATTTACCCGATAAACTCGTTACCTGTATTGATATTATTAAAAGCTTTGGTACAATTGGTATAGAACTAACTATGACTGAATATAATAAAAAGTAAAGACACATTCCTGTTTGTGGTTGTGATAATATCTGTTATCAAACTGTTAATCATTTTCATTGCTTGTTTCAAACCACTAATTTTATATCAGCAATGAAAAAGCCTTATCTTACACTGGTTATCCTTCTGGTCGCAATATCCTTAACCGGACTAATACTGACACAAATACTATGGTTACGGAAATCAATAACCGTATCTGTGAGTCAATACGATGACAGAACGGATCGTATGCTGGAGGATGTGCTTGGCGAACTACAGCAATTTAGCGACACATCGCTTGCCTTAAAAGGTATGCCTTCAGATCAATTAAGCATTTTCGATGTTGTGGATACTTCACTTCTCCCAATTCTTATCAATAAATATGTCAAGTATCACATGCTGGATACGGTATATTATTATGCCTTGATTCGAACTGACGATAATCATATTATATACAATTCAAAAGGATACCATCCTGAAATGGAGGAAAAGGCTTATAAAACATGCCTTTCTTGCATATGGAAAAATGAATACATTCATTTATCGATGTTTTTCCCGAATAGGCAAATCAGCATTTATAAGCAATTAATAATTTGGATTATTCTTTCATGCGCGTTTCTTCTTATCATAACTGGAGCTGTTATATACATAATCTATAGTGTTGTTCAGCAAAAGAAAATCTCTGAGATACGCAACGATTTCATTAATAATATGATACATGAATTTAAAACGCCTATTTCCACTATATCGCTAGCATCGGAAATATTGTTAAAAGATGCTCAAAATCCTTCTCCTCAGCGGGTTAGCAAGTATTCAAGAATTATTTATGAAGAAAATCAACGTATACAATCGCAGGTGGAACTGGTTTTACAAACAACTTTAGTCGATCGCAACCAGATAATATTAAAAAAGGAAAAAGTTGATATACATAATATTCTAAAAAGTACTATCGACAGGTTTAAACTCGATCCTAAAGACAAAAAAATCCGTTTCGAAGTAAATCTAGCTGCCACCAAAGCTAATATTATCGCAGATCCAACACATATCCGTAATATTTTCAGTAATATACTTGATAATGCTATAAAATACTCAGGTGACAATCCGTTAGTACATATCGAAACAAAAAACAGTAATGAAGGGATTCTTATTACAATATCCGATAATGGGAAAGGCATTTCAAGAGAAGCACAGAAAAGAATATTCGATAAATTTTACCGTGTCTCAACAGGCGATCTTCAATATATTAAAGGTTTTGGCTTGGGTTTATATTATGTCAAAACCATAGTCGAGGCGCACCAAGGATCGGTTTATGTTAATAGCAGTCTGAACAAGGGTAGCTCCTTTTATGTTTATCTTCCGGGAGTATATTTCAGATCATGATCTTCTGATATAAATTTTGAACTGGTTATTTATTGTTTATATGGATAATAAAAGGATTCTGCTTGTTGAAGATGATATAAATCTTGGAAGGGTCGTTAAAGATTTTCTCGAGATGGAGGGTTATATCACCACTCATTGTAAGGATGGGGAAAGTGGTAAGAGTAAATTTATGAATAACAAATTCCATCTGGTTATAATCGATATCATGCTACCCTTACTCGATGGATTCTCTCTGGCTGAGTTTATCAGGAAAGAGGATAGTAGTATTCCCCTGATCTTCCTTACTGCTAAATCGATGCAGAAAGATAAAATCAGGGGGTTTAAGATTGGTGCCGATGATTTTATAACCAAACCTTTCAGTACCCAAGAACTACTGCTTAGAATAAATGCAGTGCTCAAACGAATCAACGGTAATCAGGTGCCAAATACCAATAATGAAATCTTTTCATTTGGTAAATTCGAGTTTGATTACTCCGAGCAAATACTAAAATCGGGATTAAAACAGGTGCAACTAACTAATAAGGAAGCCGAAGTCCTTAAAATGCTATGCCTATATAAAAACCGTCTGTTAAAGCGCGAAATTGCCCTGAAAGAAATCTGGGGTGAAAATGATTATTTCAAGGGGCGTAGTATGGATGTATATATTGCTAAACTTAGGAAAATGCTAAAGGACGATCCTAATATTACCATTGTTAATATTCATAATGCAGGATTTAAACTAACTGTTTATGAAAAATAGCAGAATTACTCGGATTCCAGTTTAACTTTCGAACTAACACTTTTTTTTGTATCAGCATCCTCAGCCATAGATTCCTTTTTTAAATAACGATCGATTTTTCTCAATAACTCATCAATCCTGAGCGGTTTAGAAATATAATCGTCACAACCCGACTGCAGGCAATTTTCTTCATCAGTCGACATGGCATAGGCAGTTTGTGCAATTACTGGTAAATTCTTCCGAAACACTTTTATGCGTTTGGTAGCTTCCAGACCATTTAAATCTGGCATTTTTATGTCCATAAGCACCAGGTCGATATTTTTATTATTTTCACATAATTTGATTACTTCTAACCCTGTTTTAGCACGTAATATTTTCGAAGAGGTAGGACTTAAAATTGTTTCGAGCAGGTTGTAATTGACATCTTCGTCCTCGGCAATTAGTATTGTTTTGCCTGTCCAGTTGTAATCGATCTGGTAATCGATACGATACGATCGTTCAAAATTGATTCCTGGTTTATAGGGTATATTGAAATAAAACGTGGAGCCTTTATTAATCACTGATTCAATCCATATCTTACCACCAAGTTTTTCAGCCAGACCTTTCGAGATTGATAATCCTAATCCCGTTCCTCCGTATAGTTTATTGTATGAAGAACTAACCTGACGGAACCGGTCGAAAATCACTTTTTGTTCTTCTTCGCTCATTCCAATACCCGTGTCTTTAACATAAAACACGATCTCTCTCCTCCTGTCGATATAGTAACCCAGTTCAATACTTCCTTTTTCTGTGAATTTTTGGGCATTCGATAATAAATTGGAAAGAATTTGTTCCAAACGAACTTTATCTGTGAATACGGCCGATTCTTCGTTTTTCAGCCCGGGGCTGAAGATCATTTCAATAGGTTTGTTTAGTACTTCAATCTGATTTTTATAATTCAGATATAATTCATGTAATACTTTATTAAGCTGGAAGTTTTTATTAAAAATGTTAATCTGACCCGCTTCAATTTTGGATATATCAATTATATCGGTAATAATATGCAAAAGTTGCCGGCAATTGGAGTTAATCAGATCGATATATTGCCTTCTTTTTTCTTCTGAAAGTACTCGGTTCCTGATCAATGTAGCAAAACCCAGAATCGCATTCATGGGCGTTCGAATTTCATGACTCATATTCGCCAGAAAAGCCGATTTCAGTTTATCGCTCTCTTCAGCTTTTTCTTTGGCAGCTTTGAGTTCATCGTTAATAAGTTTTAGCTTAACGTTTTGTATAGCCAGTTTTTCGCTATAATTTCTGATTTCTTCCTCATTCTTTTTACGTTTACTGATTTCGAGCGAAATACCCGTTATGCCCATTACATTTCCCTGTCCGTCAAAAATGGGAGCTTTGAAAGTTTCAAACCATTGATTATTAGATTTCTCTTCAAAAAAAGCCTGTTTGCGTGTAATGATTATCTTAAGATCCTGTTCGCGATAACCTTGTGCAAATTCATGCGGATATAAATCGTAATCTGTTTTACCTATAACTTCCTCGACCGACCGTTTTACCGAATTGGCAAATGATTCATTGACTGATAGGTATTTACCATCGCAATCCTTGAGCCAAGCCAGATGCGGTAGATTATTCAAAATGGCCTTTTTTTGTGCTTCGCTATAAATAAGTGCTTCTTCGGTAATTTTACGATTCGTAATATCGGTAACAATGCCTTCGATAGCAACGGCTTTTCCCTTATTATTCCGTATAATGAGATTTTTTTGCTGTACCCACCGTACTTCTCCGTTTCTCTTCTGGATTTTTATTTCATAATACTCCGGTGCTTCGCCTTTAAGAAGGGATCGCCAGTGCTCAATAAAATCAGTCAAAAATCCAGGATGAATTAATCTTCTGATGAGAAGTGGTGATCGGTAAAATTCTTCCGGTTCATATCCAAAAAGGTCTTTCGACTGGGGGCTAATATATTCATACCTGCACTCAGGAAGAATTAGCCTATATACAACATCGTTAACATTCTCCGTAATTCTGTAAAACCGATCTTTATAGTAATTTTCCTCTGGAAGAAATGATTTTCTTAAAATGTTAACTTCTTCCTTAAGCTTCGATATTTGCTCACGAAGCTGTACATTGTGATGAAATAATTCGTCGTATGTTGGTTTATTCTCGGCCAAATATAAGGATATAAGGTGGACAGCAATTTAGGAAATTTGAAGCAGAAATAAAAGATCACTTATTAAAATCGCGCATAACTTTTTGCTTATATGAAAGAAATATTGTTATATCTAATAATCTGTTGCACAATTTTTTAAAACCGGTATATTCAATATTTGCTTTCATGAAAAAATATTTTTCAATTTTCCATAGAAGAAGTCTAGAATACTCTTAATTGTAAGCTCTAGAGTTAATATTCCTTTTGTACCCTTTTTTATTGCACTCATCACGATTTGACAGCAGTTTACAAATAAGTTGTCCACTTTTAGAGGAAATAGCGGTACAAGTAAGTATAGAACCATACTCTATGAACTTCATTTTCAAGATAAAAATACTGCTCGCATTTATAGTGTCTCAATTGTTGTTATCCGGAATATCTTCGGCTGCAGTTGAATATGATGAACTTGTAGCATTTGCCAAACAACTTGAGAACAGCATTGCAAGTGGTAATCCTCGTTATTTCAATCTTTGCTTCGATACGGAAGGCATTATTCAGAAAGTAATTGTCACAAATAACGACAGTATCAATAATGCTTTTAACGAGGGATTTATTGAAGGAGTAAGGCAGGAATTCGATCTGGGAGCAGGAATAATTGAGCTTACCAGTTCAGAAGGAAGCTTTTCATTTATTCGTGCCTATCAGAAAAATGGCAAATCGAAAATACTTTTCCGACTGATTTCTGCATATGGAATAGACTATCATGAATACGAAGTTGACGTATGTGAAGGAAAAACTGTTATAGTAGATGGTTATATATTTACCTCGGCTCAGACTATAAGCAATATTTTCGAACAAATCTATACGCAGTATCTGTTAACGTTACATCGATTTGTAGAACAACGGCCTGTTAAAGATATCAACCTAAAAATACAAGAGTTAGCCGAATCGGGGAAATTTGAAAAAGCCTACAAAAAATGGGGGAAACTGCCAAATTACATTCGTTATTCAAAGTCGAATCAGTTACTGGGTATTAATCTGGCAACAGAACTTGATAAAGAAGTATTCTTTGGAACTTATATCGAATTTATGCATCGATTCCCCAATGAACCTGGCAAATATCTCGTAACACTCAATGGTTTGGTAAAACATGGTTATTACCAGGCAGCTCTTAATAATATTGATAAACTGGATGAAACTGTGCAAAACGATCCAATGCTCGATATCATACGTGCCAACGTATATTATGAACTGGGAAACGCAACAGATGCCGAAATCTGTCTTAATCGGCTGATTGAGTCAATGCCCGAATATGAAAATGGTTATATAAACCTGCTTGGATTGTACCTTGAGGAAAAAGAGTTTATTAAAGCCACTCAGTTACTTGATAAAATTATTTTCACCTTCGATACAAGCAAAGAGGATCTGATTCCAATATTTAGTAATCATCCTGATTTCATGAATTCGACCGAATACCGGAATTGGTTAGAAAATTAAAACGTTGATTTCTTCTTTTAATTAATCTTCCTTATTTAGTCGATCTCAATAAACGGATTATTGGTCGAATCGTCGTGTTGCTTGATTAAAACCGCTTCGATTTTACTAACTCCCGAGGCTCCAAAAAATCCTATACCATCAAGCCCTCCAGATGTATTTTCTATATTCGATTCAATATTCGCGGGAGGCCCGCTGAAAATCGATCCGTTACCATAGGTTTCATTAATTAATTCGCCCAGAAAAATAAGTTCATCTTCCGATATAGAAAACATTTCGAGACGAACAACATTAGTATCAAGCTTAATCCGTTCTTGCGGTATACTGTATAATTCAATATTGGCCAAATATTTATCGTTTATCTGAAAATCGCTCAAATATACCGGCTCAACAATTTCATCGGTATAAAGGGTATCGTTCAAATAAATATCGATTCGATAATACTGTCCCTCAGGAGGAGGTTCGTAGAACGACATTTTAATTACATAGATACCGAAACTAAAACCAAAGTAAGTAAGATACTGATATTCGAAAGTAATGCTATCGATTAAAGGAACAGTATCGAGATATGAGGTGGCTTTATATGATTCATCTCCGTGGTTTATAATAAGTGAATAATTTTCGCCGAACTGCCCGGCAACACTATTTGTTTGGTAAATACCAAGCGAATCATCGATAAGATGTAAAGGAAATTCTTCGCCAGAACCTTCTTCAACAATATATACTTCGGCATCGGTCACTGGAGGTGCCAGTTCATTTTCAAAATAACTTAGTGTCTGAGTAATTCTGATAGGCTGATTCCCGAGTTCACTGGTAATTCGTCCTTCGACAACAATGCGCTGATTTTCGGGATTATTAAGTTCCAGTTGTATCTCTTCCTCACACGAAATGAAGGTAACTGAAAGACTTATCAAACACAGAATAAATATTATAATGACCAATATCTGCTTTATTATGTTCATTCTTTTAAAACTTAAAATTGTACGTTAATGATGGGACAATGCGGTACAAATAGAGCATATAGGCATTTGTAACATTTGGATCCTCATGATCCTGCCGGAAAGAAATCTGAACAGGATTTTTACGTAAGTAAACATTGTATATCGATAAATTTATATAATGATCGAAACGTCTTTTCCGTTTATTTAATCGGTAATTAACAGCTATATCGAGTCTGTGATACGGGTATATTCGTATAGTATTCCGGTCGGAATACACGGGTCCGATAGTGCCGCCGTATTCAAATCGACTGGTAGGCATAGTGCGCGGAGGTGCACTGGTAAAAATCCAGTTTCCGGAAATGTTCAAACGTTCATTCAGATCGTATGCAACAACAATGGCAAAATCGTGTGGTTTATCGTATGAAGCTTGGTAAGTTTTACCATCATTAATTTCCGGTATTTTTTTAAAGGTACGGGCATAGGTGTAGCTGATCCATCCCGTAAGTTTGCCTTCCTGCTTCCGAATCAGGAATTCAGCTCCATACGACCAGGCTCTACCAATACGTAGTTCACCCTCGTAGGCATCGTTAAGTAGTAACTGGGCATGATCGCGAAAATCGATCGAGTTTTTATTCCATTTATAAAAAATCTCAACCGAAGTTTCGAAAATATTGTTTTTAAAGTTTCTGAAATATCCCGCCGCCACCTGATCGGCACGCTGGGGCTTAATATTTGGCGAACTGGGGAACCAGAAATCAAGTGGTAGTGAAGCTGTACTATTGCTCGCGAGATGTATGTATTGATACATCCGATTATAGCTGGCTTTTACCGAACTTACTGTATTTAAAGTAAATCGAAGCGCAATACGTGGTTCAATACCTCGATTAAATGTGTTGAAAATTTCCCATTTATCGTAGTACAAAGTATCGGTTACAAGATATTCCTTCGGATTGGATCGATCAAATACCATCGATTGTCCGTCCCCTACGTTTTGAAAAAAGGAATATCGAAGTCCATACTGAATAGTTAATTTTGGTGTTATTTCATGTTCGTTCGATGCATAGATACCATATTCAAGTGAACGTGCATTAGGAATCCGATAATCAAACTTTGTTGAATCATCAAACTGACCATCGATGCTACCCGGACTAAAATTGTGTTTTATAAACTGAACTCCAAATTTGACAGTATTCTCCGGATTGACATAGAACGTAAAATCGAATTGTTGATTTAGATCGTGAATATAAGTGATCCAATTGAAATTAGTAACACCTTCGGTAAGACCCATATCGTAAAGGTATGTACTGTAAATAGTAGATGAATTCAGAAATAAACGATTATTAAATACATGATTCCAGCGACCTGTAAATGTTGAGTTACCATAATCCATGGCAATAAGATCGGAAAGCTTGAAAACATCGCGACCAAAATATCCTGAAATGAATACCCTGTTCTTCTCATTGATCGACCAGTTCAGTTTTGCATTCAGATCGTAGAAAAACAATTTACTCTCCTTTGCCATTGTATCTCTGGCAAATGGCAAAAACAAATCGGCATAAGTTCTACGTCCTGATATGATAAAAGAGGCCTTATTTTTATAAATAGGGCCTTCAACTGTTAATCGGCTTGTAATAGTCCCAACTCCTCCTGCACCATGGTATTCCTGTTTGTTACCCTCTTTCATGTGAATATCGAGGATTGATGAAAGCCTTCCTCCAAATTCCGCCGGAATTCCTCCTTTATATAATTTCAAATCCTTAATCGCATCGGCATTAAATACTGATAAAAACCCGACAGCATGAGATGCATTATAAACATGAGCATTGTCGAGGAGTATCAGGTTTTGGTCGACACTCCCCCCGCGAACATGAAAACCTCCCGATGCCTCACTCGACTGGAGTACGCCTGGCAATAACTGAATGGTCTTAATAATGTCTGTCTCACCAAGAAGCTGCGGAAGTTGTTGTATAGTTTTCACTTGTAATGTATTAGTACTCATCTCAACTTCCCTGATATTCACATCTCTACCTTCGGCTACAATCTCGACTGATTCTATCTCCTCAGTTGATTCAAGCATCGATATATTGATATGTTTATTCTCGTTGAGATTAACATCGATCATTTGTGTCTGGTAACCCAGAAATGAATATTCGAGTTTGTATTTGTTTCCGGGAAGTGTTATGGAATAAAATCCATATGTATTTGAGATGGTACCTCTCGACTGCCCAACAAGAATAATGTTGGCACCGATAAGTTCTTCTCCAAGCTCATCAGTTACATAACCACTAATAGTGTACCTTTTCTGAGCATTAGCATTATATGAAATCAACGAGAACACAAATAACGCCCAAGTGAGCTTTTTCATGGTTTTGGTTTATGACTTGAATAAAATTTATTTAAAAAGTTGAGCTTCTGAATAGAATTATCTATATCAGAAGCTCCATAAAATTAATTTCTTTTCCTTTTACTTATATATAAGACAACGTTAATTTTTTATATTAAAATTTACCAAATTTAACCCGCATTCCTACTGAATAGTCTATTAAAGCATCGGGTGAAGCATATTGTTCATCCATTTGTATATCGGATGTATAACGATAGGAAAAATAACCTGCCATACGAAAGAAACGTGTAAGATTGAACTCAAGTTCAACCGAAGGCTCAATTATCATATAAACCGATGTCTGCTCAATATTGTTCTGGTAGTCATAACTATCAGGGTTTTCGACCCACGATGTTGATGCAATAGCCCCTAATCCGGCAAGTACCGGGAATGAAAGGTGAACCGGCCATCGGGGAAAAAGTATAAATTCGGCAAAAATGCCTCCATAACCTCCGGCCAGACTTATGTCTGCATTATCGGCCTGTACATATTCCGATGTGTTAATAAAACCACTTCCACCAATTCCCAATGTCAAGGAATGGCCAAGAATTACGCCGCCCCTTGCATCGAAAGCAACTCCGGGACGATTGTCGATAATTGTATAGCCCACACCTATACCTCCATAGCCTCCTAATGTTTTACCACCAAAAATGGTTTTAAACTCATCCGGATTGCGATATTTTATATCTTCATCCTGTGCTTGAACTGCAGCCGTAAAGGCAACAAAAACTACTAAAAATAATATTTTTTTCATGGCTTTAGATTTTTCAGAATCGATACTTTATTGCAAAAACAAAATTTAAAGGTTTTAAAAGAAAATATCTGTTAATCGAAAATTCAAAAAAGGGTTGCAGCGCTCCCGATAGCAATATTGGAAACTCTGATGCCGCGTATTCAAGGCCTACAATACCATCAACTCCGAACTGGGGAGTCCACATCCAGTCGTGATAATATTCCCTTCTAAATAATGTATAATGATTAGTATAGGAAACTCCAGCATGAATACCGTAACCATACATGAATTT
>CAYMQP010000056.1:0-15893 GCA_964392505.1 uncultured Bacteroidales bacterium | reverse complement strand
ATATTGATTTATTCGAGGTTGGGCCTGGTGATTTTCAAAGGATGAGTATTCTTAAAAATCCTCAAGGTATTTTGGCAGTTCTTGAACAACCCGTTTCCAATCATCCCGAGCCAACAGGTTTAAGTGATCTGGTTCTCATTCTCGATAGTATAAGAGATCCAGGAAACCTGGGTACCATAATCCGACTTTCCGACTGGTTTGGTATCAGCCATATATTTTGTTCGAATGATTCTGTTGAGTGTTATAATCCTAAGGTTGTACAAGCCACTATGGGAGCTATTTTCAGGGTGAATATTTTATATACATCACTCAAGGAATTACTACAAAAATTATCTCGGTGGGGTATTATTATTTATGGCAGTGCACTCAATGGTGAAAATATATATAGAAAGAAGTTAAATATACCCGCTGCTGTGATTTTAGGTAATGAAACCCGTGGTATATCTCCCAACTTGCGACCATTTATCAGAGAGAGTTTGCTAATACCCAGTTTCAGTCATCCGTTGAAATGGTCGGAATCGTTAAATGTTTCACTAGCGGCAGCGATCATATGTTACGAATTCCGGCGTAAGAAAGATCCGAATCATTCGAAATGAAAGGAAATGATTACCATATGTGATGTAAGCTTATCAATAACTCTTGTGTATTTTTCGAAATCGGGAGGTAATTCGCCATGTCGGTCTTCCGTTCTTAATATATTCGTAAACCCGAATGAATATTTGATTTCCGTCGCGAATTTAAAATAGGTTAGATAGAAATCCATTCCAAAACCAATCTCTCCGTAAATATCTAACGGTTTGATCATTATCAGTTGTTCTTCAATATCATATTCACGTTTAATAGCAAGATCGTAACGCAAATTTGCTCCGCCAATAAGGTATGGCCGGAAATTATTTAAACGTTTTGATTTGTATTTTAACAAAAAAGGCCATTCCAGATACGATGATTCCACTTTATAGTTTTTGAATTCGTAAAAAGTGCTGGTATCGCCCGGGCGGGTATTCTTGAAATACATATATCGTTCGCCAAATGAAATCCCGGGTAATGAGCGCAGGTCAAAATACTCAGCCAATCGCAAATTAGCAATGGCATGTATATTAATACCAGGTATAATTTGATCCAATCCAACATAAACATGCTCACTGATAGCATCTTCTGAATGAATAATACGGTAATCCATCATATTCATCCCTAGAGAAAATCCAAAGTGGATCGGCCGGTCGTCGTGCGTTGGATCATTCTTCACCTTAGGTTTTTGTGGAAACACATATAATGGTAGGCAAACCAGGACAGCTAAAACATAAATTAGTCTTCTCAATGCAAAAAGGTATTTCTTCAAAAAACGAACAGGCCTCTAAAATAGTATTTTTATCGACAACAAGGAAATGTGTTTTAACATGGAATTCGAATAATCATAGATATTTTCTACTTTTAGCGGGTTAAAAAATAATGATATGTATTCATACGAATATTTGTACCAATTCACAAAAGAAGTATTTGTTAAAATAGGATGCAGTGAACATGATGCCGAAATAACTGCAAAGGTATTTCTTGCTGCTGAATTAAGAGGACTACCATCGCATGGGATGATACGTATAAAAGACTACTACCAGCTTTGGGGAGCAAATCGGGTTAATACGAAACCAAATATTCGTATAGTGCATCAAACACCAAGTACGGCAGTCGTCGATGGCGATGGCGCTATTGGTATGGTTGCTGCAACAAAATCGATGGAGATTGCTATTGAGAAAGCGGAAAAATGCGGATCGGGATGGGTATCGACACGAGGTTCAAATCATTATGGTATTGCGGGTTTTTATGCTATGATGGCGCTGGAATATGATATGATCGGCCTGTCAATGACGAATGCAAACCCGCTGGTAGCTCCCACCTTTTCAGTAAGTCGTTTGTTGGGTACCAATCCGATTGCAGTGGCTATTCCAGCAGGTAATCAACCTCCGTTTGTTGCCGATTTTGCCACTACACCGATAGCCCGTGGAAAACTGGCGGTTGCCGAGAAAAAAGGAGAAAAAACTCTTTCAGGTTATATACAGGATAAAAATGGTAATCCGTCCAATGACCCTTCAATATTGAAAGAAGGTGGTTCTATGCTAACATTAGGAGGCGATTACGAGCATGGGAGTCATAAAGGATATTGCCTGAGTGCTGTAGTAGATATATTCAGTGCTGTATTGTCAGGTGCAAACTTTGGTCCCTTTGTTCCACCATCGGTTGCCTACCTTCCTTTACTCAATAAAAAAGTAGGGGAAGGTACCGGGCATTTTTTCGGTGCCATGCGTATCGATGCTTTTCAACCTGCCGACCAGTTTAAAGCAAAAATGGATGAATGGGTAAGTACTTTTCGCGCTGCCAAAAGTGCTCCCGGAAAACCAGCTGTAAAAATTCCAGGCGATATCGAGCGGGAAAAAGAAGCCATTATCCGTAAAGAAGGTATCGATGTAATTCCAACCATTACCAGGGACATGAAAGAAATAGCCGATAAACTGGGAATCGAATTTCAAGTAAAGAATTAAGTAACACGTTCAATGTTCATAAGTTCGATGTTCAGGGAGTTTGGGTTACAGGTTACCAATAACCGACTACTGATGACCAATTAACAAAATTACCAATCCTATTAATCTTCATTATTCATAAATCCCTGTCTATTAAGAACCTTTAATAATGCTTGTGAGAAAGATACATTATCTTTTTTCGTATAGCGGTTATCGGTAAATATCTGAGCCAGGGTTTCTTTTTTATTTTCGGTTAGCAATTGTTTGGTTAACTCCAGCGACTCCTTTTCTTTATAAATTCTCTCGATATCTTCTCCAGTGTAATCCTTATAAGTTTCGTAATGGATAACACCTTCAAGCGGCAAACGGTCGGTCAGTCCCGGATTTTCATCAGGATAGCCTATAACGAGCGACGTAACTGGCACTACATATTTTGGCAGATTAAGAATTTGAATAATTTTTTCCGCCATATAAGTAGTAGTGCCCAGATAACATATTCCTAAACCATGGGCTTCAGCTGCAAGGGTAACATTCTGTGCCACAAGAAGTGCATCAATAGCAGCTGTAAAAAACGAAAGGAAATTATCGTAGCCGGGTGTTGCTTTACGTTGCATGCACCATTTGGAAAACCTGTTAAAATCGGCACAAAAGGTTATAACAACAGGCGCCTGCTTTACCATATCTTGTTTAAAATGCGCTTCCCAGAGCTGTTTCTTCAATCCCTGTCGGATTGTAACAATCATACTGTAAACTTGCATATTTCCGGTTGTAGAAGCGCGGGTACCTGCGGATAAAATGGTATCAAGAATTGCTTGATCGATGGGTTTATCAGAGAAATTACGAATCGACCGATGTTCAGTAATAGTTCGCAGCATAACAGAAATTGGTATTTAAGAGTACTGCAAAGCTATCAACTTTAAGTTATTATTATTGATTCATTGTGCTTACAAAAACAAAAAATTATAATAAAATCATTTAAATAATGATAGTTAATCTAAGAGGAGATAAATATTAGTTCGAAAATAACTCACCAAAATTGCGTATTAAACCACTAAAAAGGTAAATTGATCGAAAAAATGCAACCCGACTATATTTATGCCGTATACCCTTCGAAAGTGAAAGAATAAATTAGTATATTTAAGGATAGAACAAAATTTATGAACATGAAAGGGATAGTAAAATTAATTGCGGTAATTATTTTGTTAACTATGCTATCCGTGGCATGCAGTCATTATGTTTGTCCTGCCTATGCTGTGGATGATAAAAGTGAAGAATGCATAGCTGAGCCAAGCTAATGAGGTGGATTAAATTTGTTGCTATCTTTACCTCAAGCAAGTTTCACTATATTAATATATTATGAAAGTAAAAACCATCTTAATTAGTATTACTCTTATTCTGGGGTTATTATTAGTTTCTTGCAGTAATTCCAAAAAAATATGCCCGGCTTATGGAAAAGCCGACACTGAACAGCAGGAAGATATTAATAGCTAAGGTAAAAAATCAAAATCTGCTTAGCATAGATTATTTAAAGGGATTATTCTAATTTTGCTGTTATCGTATGAAAACGATAACAGCAATATTATTTTTTATAGGAATTATCAGTCTTCCCCTTTTCTCTCAAGGTGAAATTGATGATCAGCAAAAGATATTTTATCGTAATGAGAAAACCTATGCGTTCAGTTTAAATTCTAATGGATTCGGCGCAAATTTCCGTTATGCTCGTCGTATCGATGCATTTAAAAAAACCCTATATGAAACAGGCATAAACCTCATTAAGCACGAAAAAGAGATTAAAATAAGTATTTCTAATTCACAACAGCTGGGAGGTAGTTTTGTATATGGTAAATTAAATGCATTTGCTACAATTCGTGGTGGTATTGGATTACAAAAAGAACTATTTCGTAAAGAAGACAAAGGTGGAATCTCCATCCGTTATTTTTACACATTTGGGCCATCCATTGGTTTACTTAAACCGGTATATTATGATGTAATTGTATACGAAGAAGATAGCCAGGGTATTGATGTTCAGGTACGCAAACGAATGAAGTTCGAATCACACATTCTCATGATTGAAAGAAAAGCTCCATTTTATGTAGGTTTCGATGAACTTTCAGTTATGCCTGGAGCATACGGAAAATTTGGATTTACTTTCGAATTTGGCAAATCAGATGTTATATTTAATGCCATTGAAGCAGGTATTGTGCTCGATGTCTTTATAAAAAAAGTACCTATCATGGCCAATGAACAGAACCATTGGATATTTCCTGCCTTTTTCCTGAGTTACCGATTTGGTAAGGTAATTAACGCTCAGTTTAAAACCCAAACTTCCAAGATAGATGAAATTCTTACCGATTGAATGTTACGCTAAATTCTTTTACCAAAAAGCATACATGTGTATCGAAGATTAAGTTAATGTTATTTCTTTCACAGCAAAAAAGATTTGTACAGAATGTCAATTGTCGAATTAGATATTATTTAGTATTTTCGCACTTCATTTTTGAGGGTATATTAAATAATAACAAGCAATAAATCTTTTAATTATGGGAAAAATTAAATTAGGTATTAACGGATTTGGAAGAATCGGTCGGTTTGTATTTCGTGTAGCCATGACTAAAGACAACATTGAAGTTGTGGGACTAAATGATATTATCGACGTAAACTATATGGCCTACATGTTGAAATATGATTCAACCCATGGACAATTCAAGGGAACTGTCGATGTTAAAGATGGAAAGCTTGTGGTAAATGGTAAAGCAATCCGGGTTACTGCCGAAAGAAATCCTGCCGATTTAAAATGGAGTGATGTGGGAGCAGAATATATTGTGGAATCTACAGGTTTATTTCTCACCAAAGAAAAGGCTCAGGGACATATCGATGCGGGAGCAAAAAAAGTGATTATGTCTGCTCCGTCGAAGGATGATACACCTATGTTTGTTATAGGTGTAAACCATGAAGCTTACAAGAATGATATGGCATTTGTTTCAAATGCATCCTGTACTACCAACTGCCTTGCCCCTGTTGCTAAAGTATTACATGATAATTTTGGTATCGTAGAAGGCTTGATGACCACCATTCATGCCACAACAGCTACACAGAAGACCGTTGACGGACCATCAATGAAAGACTGGAGAGGTGGTCGTGGAGCCAGCCAGAACATCATACCTTCGTCAACAGGTGCTGCAAAAGCAGTAGGTAAAGTAATTCCCGAACTGAACGGCAAGCTTACCGGTATGGCATTTCGTATTCCTACTCCCGATGTTTCTGTAGTCGATCTTACTGCACGCCTTGGTAAGGATACTACCTATGAAGAAATATGTAAAGCAATAAAGAAAGCATCAGAAGGAGAACTTAAAGGTATTTTAGGTTATACCGAGGATGCAGTAGTATCTACTGATTTTCTGGGTGACCTCCGAACTTCAATATTCGATGCAAAGGCAGGTATCATGCTCTCACCTACTTTTGTTAAAGTAGTATCGTGGTATGATAATGAAATGGGATATTCTGCTAAAGTAGTTGAGTTTATTGAGTATATGGAATCGGTGAAATAATATATAGTACCAAATAACACAAAAAAACCATCGGCAAAAACTGATGGTTTTTTTATTGCTTTTCATCAAGACGAATTAGATAGTCTAATTAATAATTATCCTTTAAAAATTTTATAGGATTTAAATAAAAAATATTATTTGTGCGTTTTTTTAAACAATGCATTAATCGGCCAGCAATACGGTATAATGTATTTGAGCTCCAACAAAACCAAGGGCATCTGCGGGAGCAGTACATGTTATCCTCATGTAGTAACTATTTTGTTGATTATTTACTAAACGGTTGATATTATTTACAACAATATGGGTGAATCCTGGAGTTGTTTCTTCGAAAATAATTTCATTTCCGCTAGGCACATCTTCATGAGTATAACCAATTTCAATAAATTGAACAGTAATTGACTCAGTCGAATTTTCATCCCGTACACCCACAATCACATTCTGGATGGTTGCATTATCAGGCAAGTGAACCGGAAGAAAGGCTTCTGTAAAATTATCAATGTAATTATATTGATAATTGGCTCTGTAATCACCTTCAATTTGTAAATCTGAAAAACTAAATGTGAGGTACCTGTCTTTTTGAGAATTGTAATGATATTCACCATCGATATGTATATTACTACTAATATTAACATCGCTGGTAATATCAACATATCCATTATTGCCGTCGATAGAAATTCTTTCCTGACCATTGGTTTTAATAATTAAATCTCTATTATCTGAAGTTCCTAGATAATTATGTTCAGGGTCGATAAAACTATTTCCCGTAAGATTCCAACCTTCTGGTCGCCAATGTTGTACCTGATACCAAATATTATCATGCCAGTAAAAAAGTGCACGCTGGTCTGTATCATATATTATCATGCCATTATCTTCACTAGTTAAATTCATGGCATTTCTTTGTATTGAAGTTAAACGCGTTATCAAAAATCCCTGGTTGTTATCAGGTGATACTAACTGAAGTACTGCATTTTCATTAATATCTTCCGTACCGATACTCACGGAATTTTGAGCCTGTATGTTAAGACTTAACAAGATAGTACATGCCAGAAAGACATTTTTTAACATGGTTGTCTTATATTTTTAGTTTTTAATAAATTTATTAATCACATTAGGTTGTTTAAAATCTACGAATTCTATTCTTCATTGATTCGTTCCAGTAATCTTTCAATTTCCTCGATTTTTGTTTTTAATTCTTTAATTTCTTGTTGTTGTATGTTTATGACTTCTTGCTGTTCTTTTGTTGCTTCAATTAACACTGGAATTAACCCTACATAATTCACATTTTTAAATCCATCATCTTCATCAACAAGTTCGGGAAAAACAACTTCAATCTCCTGTGCTATTACGCCAAACTGTTTTCGGTTGTTATATCCACGATCGGGATACTTTTCTGTATCCCAATAAAAAGTTACGCCCCGGACTTGATTTAACTTTTTAACAACATCTTCAAGGTTGGTAATGTCTTTCTTCAATCTTATATCAGAACCCTGATATGCCCCCGTTGTGTATACATTTCCGGCAAAGTAACCGGCATAGTGACCTCCTGTTGCATACAATCCGTAGCCATTAGGACTATCACATCGGCCATACAAACCATAAATTACTCCTCCGCTACCGCTGGCCCATCCATAAACTCCAGCTGCTCCGTTTGTACTGGAATATGTTCGGCCTGATGCACCATAAGTTCTTCCTGTGTTATTTCCGGCATAACCATGAACACCCGCCGCTTCAGCGGTGGTTGAATTGGTACCACCCCGAACTCCGTATGTCACACCCGATGTTCCGGCAGCATAACCACAGACTCCCGAATGATAATTGGTAGTAGAAGTATTGTATGCATATAAAGTATAGAGATTATTTGGAGCCGCATGGATTCCAACATTTCCATTCGAATTACTAATTGTTATTCTTGTAGTACCTGATGTTTGAAGCTGCAGATTTTCATCGTAACTTCCAACTCGTCCCTGATCCACTGTAATTCCCCTGTTAAAAAAGAATCTGGGCCGGTCAGTCTGAAAATGTGACCAGTTTGTGTTTACGGGACCTACATCGCAGTAACCAATACCCGTATTAATTCTTAAAGCTCCGCTTTGGTTCCCTCTTACGGATCCATTAATATGAAGCATTTCCTGGGGCGAATTTGTGTTAATGCCAACATAACCATTAGTTGCATTAACCCTGATTCTTTCAGTACCATTAGTCCTGATCGATAAATTATTATTATCGGAGGTACCAATATAGTTTATTGCCGGATCGGTTCCCAGATTTCCCATTATACTCCAGGCATTTTGAAACGATGTGGTAATATTATCGTCGACATACTGTCGGGTAGCAGCGTCCTGAGGATCAACCGGATCAGTCAGGTCTGTAATCCTATTGTTGGCTGCACTGTTGCCTTCAGTCAAAACTTCGGAAAGATCCTGAATTTCATTATCAGGGAGAGTATCGGCATCACTTACATATACATTAAAATTATTAGCTCCCTGCTCGGTTACTATAGCAGCCCCCGATCCGGTTAATATTACTGGATCAGCCTCATAGGTATTAGTAATTACATGATCTTCATCGATTTGTATTCCTTCACCCGCTGTGTATTCGGGTCCTGGTAAAAGCTGATACCAGGCATTCTGCTGCCAGTAAAAAAAAGCAGCAAAGTCAGTATCGTATACAAGCATACCATTATCATTTGCACCCAGATGCATGTCTTCACGTTGCGAAGTAGTTAGCTGTGGTACCAGAAAACCCTGATTATTACCTGCCGAAACCAATTGCAGCACAGCATTTTCATTGATCTCTTCCGTACCGATACTCACGGAATTTTGAGCATACATTACACACGATAATGTTGCTGCTAAAAGAAATGTTGCATATTTTTTCATGATAATAATATTTTAATCAGCCCTTTGTACAGTATAGGTAACTCTGACCCAGCAAAAACGATGATCACTACTATCTTCCTCAAAGTAAAGCCAGACATAATACCCATAATCCCGATTCACTACATTATATCCAGGTAAATTAAAAGTTAGCGTAGTATATCCGGGATCTTCATTTGTTGATATCTCAGGTGAAACCACGTAGGTCATATTATCATTATTACGAAACCTGCAATACACACCTGCAGAAATATTGTTGTCGGGATTTAAAAATCCACTACCATCGCCATCATAAACCCTCACTTCAACACGTGTAATCAAAACACCATCAGGTAAATCGAGTTGAACTAATGCATCACCATTGAACTGGCATGCATATCTTCCATTGTACATTATGCCTTTCGTTTCTTCTGTGACCAATGAAGCAGCAGTGTACATTTTATATCGTGTCTGGGTATTGGTATATTCAAACTGATCACCTGAAACAACATCATAACCATTTCCTGAAGTAATTCGTCGACCTGTAGTCAAATTATAACGTACATGCGCATCTCCTCCATTACCTCGTAAGAAATAATTAATATAGGTGCTATTGTCAGTAAAATAACTGTATCCATTTACTTGTGTTATGCCTAAATATTCTGTGTTATCCCTGTCTCGCAATACAATACCATAATTATCGGTATTCGATTTCAACTCAATGAATCCATTCAAACGGATCCAGTCATCACCATTGCCACCATATGTTGCGTCATCGTCAATTATGCCTCCTGAAAGCAATTGAAGATTCCCGTTGGCTTGTATATTACCCCCAACATGTAATCGTTCCTGAGCTATACCAACTCCTATTCCAATATTTCCGGTTGATGCATTAAATCTCATTCTTTCAATACCTCCTGTTCGGAGTGATAAATCCGTATTATCGGAAGTTCCCAGATAATTTACAGCTGGATTTGTACCGGCATTCCCGCTTAAGTCCCATCCTGAAAATGTATCCTCCAAACCACTCACATCTATACGTATGGTATCTTCACCTTCAGCGAGCAGTAGCTCGTTATTGATAACTTCACCATAGTTTATTATTTCGTTAGTTGAATCAGCATCTGCATCATCAACCAAACTGCTTAAATCTACTGCATTACCATCTTCGATACTTAACTGATTTGTACCTAAATTGAAATCCAGGATCTGATTGTCGGTATTCAAATATGATGATAAATCAATGACCGTTGCTTCCGGATTTCCTGTAATCGATAAATTGGCGCCATCAAGCTGCAAATCTTGTATTTCGTTCGAAGGATCAACATCAGCATCGCTACCGGTCGATAGTTGTATCCATGTATTACTGTACCAGAAAAAGAAAAGTCCCATATCACTGTCGAACACCAGCAGTGCCTCATCGTCATTCTCGAGACTCATAGCCTGCCGCTGCGAAGTAGTAAGTTTGGGAACAAGAAAACCTTGATCGTTACCTGGCGATACTAATTGCAATACGGCATCCTCGTTAATTTCCTCAGTGCCGATACTAACAGAATTCTGCGCCTGTATCAAACTCTGCACAGCACCTGTAATTGCAATAATTAAAAGCAGCCTTTTCATTTTATTCCTTCTTATAGTTGTTGTTTCAATTTTTTAGTTTTCGTCGGAATACGTATTTGCGATTATTCCATTTGAAGTATTCATTGGTTTTTTCGTTGTAAGTTAAATTCAGATAATTGAACCGTAATACAATTTCATGGGTTGAACCCAGGAGGTTGTAATACCTTCCGGAAGTCTGGTAATTATAACCAAGACGAAGCCTTTTTAATAATTTTATATTCATCGAAATTCCGAAACTCAGGTTAGTATCAAACGATAAACCTCCGGTTATAAATCCATCTCTCATTGTGCCAAGAGTATTCACTTTTCGATAAGCATAGCTTACACCAAATGAAGCAATAGGAGAGCTTAAAGGAAGCTTTCTAACAGTAATTACAGGTTCCAGCATATCGCGCTGAAAGTTCACAGGAATATAAAATTTCAGATACCCTGAATAGTATCCCTTCTGAACATTCTCGTTCGACTGAAGTGCAATACCTTTCAGGTTATTAACTGTAACACCACAGGCCACAACCTGAGAATGATAATTCATACCATATGAAAAATCGAGGTATAGCTTTCCGTCTTCATATTCGAGTAAAACGGGATCGATTAGTGTCGGATCCATAGCTATTACTTCATTTTCATCGATTGTTAAATAGGATAAATCGGTGGATAATCCGAATGAAAGCCGGTTTACATGATTGAAAATCAAATGGTATGAGAAATCGGCGTTCCCCCTTATCTGCTGAAGAAAATTAACTTGCTCAACAAGCAAATTACCTCCTATGCCGATGCGATAATTTTTAAATGGCATATTCCCACTAAGAAGTGTGAGTGTAGGATGACCATTGATAGCGCTCATGCATTCCTGCCGTATCAGCATAATGGATCCTTTTGCATCCATATCGGCTCCGGTAAGCGAAGGATTATAGAGGACAGAGTTTATCAAAGTATGGCCCAGCATCGGATAATCCTGGCTACTTACCTGCATTACTTGTAAAAACAAATAAAAACAAACAGTAAAAAAATAGAGTTTTTTCATGATCTATCGAACAATTGTAATGGTTTGAGAATAGGTATATACAATATCTGACAGCTTTACAATGCAGTAATAACTCCCCGCTGGTAGAGGTTGCCCATCAATGCTTCCATCCCAGGTATTATTATAATTCTTTTCCGAATATATTTGCTGACCTGCCCGGTTAAATATAAAAATCTCATTCTCTGGGAATTCTTCAATATTTGATATAAACAGATAATCGTTTATATCGTCGCCATTTGGTGATATTACGTTGCATATTGTTATTAAGCCGTCAATTTCGGCAAGTGTGAATATTTCGCTTGAGATAGCATCCCTGCTAGTAATAACTGAAGATATTTCGTCAAGATTGCCGCAACCTATACTATGGTATGCCATACCTGTATTGCTCAATTCAGCCACAACAAGCATTTCAGGTTCAATGGAATTAAATTGATTATAGGAAAGTGAAATGCGAGTACCTGAAATATCGCCTTCAATCAGGGATAGCTGCCAGTAGGCTTCTGTTGCTACCCTAGTAATTCCATTTTGAACTGCGGTTATCGGGTTGGGATTAACCACTTCCAAGCCTGCCGAGGGATCCTCTTCATTCGTAATATGAAGCCAGGCAGGTAAGTAAGTATCTTCTGTACCCACGGGAAAAAATTTATCGCCCGTACCATTACATATTAACCTCCCTTTAATATGAGATATATCGGAGGCATTTTCAATCCGGGCATTTTCACTCAGTCTGAATTCCGTAAGAGGAGTCGGCCTCACATATCCATGGTTAAGTACCAATAAATTAATAATGGTTGCATCTGATATTACATTTATCCCTTCTCCATCAAGAATAACAGTTGAAAAGTCGTACCCATTCGTATTTACCTGCTGGTAAAAATCCCCAATGAATTGCACCGTGCCGTCGTAGGATATATATTCTCCATTATTTATCCAATCATAGCTTGTGCTAATAGTACCTGAATTTGAAATACGACCATAATTGTAAAGATGTGCTGCACAATTTATTTGCGCATTATCGGAGATCGTTAGCACAGCATCCTGCCCTATTCTGATCTGTGCATGAAGAAAAGATGCATCGATCAGTAGCCCGATTAAAATGAATCTGAAAAAAGTAGTCATTACATGATTAATATTTGATTAATATTATTTAAAAAGGTTTCTGGATATAGTTATGGGGAATCAATCAGGTTGTTGCACAGCTTGTTACGCTATTAAATCTAATTGGTTTCGACAATTTAACATATGACGTAATATATATTATCAAAAGATACATATCTGAAATTAAGAAACTACTATGATCATTGTGACTGGCTCCTTCCCTATCAACTATTTGAATTGGAATAGATTAATTCCAATATTTATAAATGAACGAAAGCATAAAAAACCAGCCTAAATCAGGTAATTTAACTCGCGCAAATATACGAGACTGATAAACCTAAGATGAGTAATAAATTGCTAAAAAATGTTGAAAATCAGGTACTAAATATATTCAATAAGGTTAAACGGGATTTTTAACGACGATTTGTAGTGTTCTCCTAAACTTTGAATAGCTTCGTCATCTTCTTCGTAGTACCAGTTGATATTGATTTTATGACCTTTCTGAATCTCCTCTTTCATAATCCTGAATATCCCGAGTAAATATTTCGAGGAACCGCTATTAACATACTCGAGATTTAAATCAAATGTGGTAACAGGTTGTGGATTCTTAAAATATTCACGTAACCAGGCAATGATCTCATCATAAAAGTCACCTGGATTTTCAGGGATGGAACGTCCCTCAATTTTAAGATTCCCAGTTTCATGATCGAACAAAACACAAGGTGTATTTGATTTTCTTTCAAACTCAAGTTTTTCCATGGTCTCTATGTGATCACGTATTGATAGTTAAACAATCCCTTAAATATACAATATTTTAATGAAAACGATTATTTATTATGAACAGGTATAATTAACAACTGTTTTATTTTATATGGTTGATATTTAATAAGTCTGAAGTGAATTACTTTACCAAAAAGTGTATCATTTCAGAGTATAGGTTAGAAATTACTAACTTGCGTGACCTTTATTAATAATTGAAAATAAAACCTAAAATACGATGATTTTTGATTTTGATATGATACAACAAGTTTATGCGGAGTATGGTTATAATATAGAAAAAGTCAGAAAATTTATTGGCAAACCTCTTACACTAACTGAAAAAATTCTTTATGCTCACCTTGCAGAACCTGCTCATGATGAATATGAAAGAGGAAAAGATTATGCTAACTTTTATCCTGACAGAGTAGCAATGCAGGATGCTACAGCCCAAATGGCTCTACTACAATTTATACAAGCAGGAAAAAATAAGGTCGCTGTACCATCAACGGTGCATTGCGATCATCTCATACAAGCAAAAGTTGGTGCAAAAGCTGACCTGAACCTAGCAACCCAAAAAAATAAAGAAGTATTTGATTTTCTCAGTTCCGTATCGAATAAATACGGAATCGGATTTTGGGAACCCGGCGCTGGTATTATACATCAGGTTGTGCTTGAAAACTATGCCTTTCCAGGGGGTATGATGATTGGAACTGATTCCCATACCGTAAATGCCGGTGGCCTTGGAATGATTGCTATAGGTGTAGGTGGGGCCGATGCTGTTGATGTTATGACAGGTATGCCATGGGAACTTAGATTTCCAAAGCTCATAGGAGTAAAGCTTACAGGAAAAATGAGCGGATGGACATCGGCAAAAGATGTCATACTTAAAGTGGCAGGCATACTCACTGTTAAAGGAGGTACCGGTTATATCCTGGAATATTTTGGAGAAGGTGCCACTACTATCTCCTGTACAGGGAAAGGTACTATTTGCAATATGGGTGCCGAAATAGGAGCAACAACCTCAGTATTCGGTTACGATAAGAAAATTGCTGAATATCTTCGTGTCACAGGACGAGCCGCGGTAGTTGAACTTGCAGACAAAATAAAACACGATCTCACTGGAGATAATGAAGTATATGCCAATGCTGTAAAATATTTCGATCAGGTAATCGAAATCAATTTATCGGAGTTGGAACCCCACATTAACGGACCATTCACTCCCGATCTGGCATCTCCTCTTTCGGAGTTTTCGAAAGTTGTAAAAGAAAACGGATGGCCCGAAAAACTCGAAGTCGGACTCATAGGATCCTGTACCAACTCATCGTATGAGGATCTGACCCGTGCAGCTTCCATAGCGGATCAGGCAATTAAAAAACAACTGACTTTCAAATCGGAGTTTACAGTTACGCCGGGTTCGGAGCAAGTACGATTTACAGCCGAACGCGATGGTTTGCTTAATAAGTTTGAAAAAATCGGAGGTGTTGTACTGGCTAATGCTTGCGGGCCTTGTATAGGTCAATGGGCCAGACACGGAGCAGATAAAAAAGAGAAAAATTCCATTATGACTTCGTTTAACCGAAATTTTGCCAAACGGAACGATGGAAATCCTAATACGCATGCTTTTGTTGCTTCGCCAGAAATAACAACAGCTTTTGCCTTGGCCGGAAAACTCACATTTAACCCGGTTACAGATCATCTGATCAATGAAAAAGACGAACAAGTAAAACTCGAAGAACCTAAAGGAATTGAATTACCACCTACAGGTTTCAATGTTAAATACGCAGGATACCAGGCCCCTGCTGAAGATGGCAGCTCTATTAGGGTAATCGTAAAATCCGAGTCTCAGCGCCTGCAATTGTTGCAGCCGTTTGATCCTTGGGATGGCAAAGATTTAATAGGATTGCGATTACTGATCAAAGCGAAAGGTAAATGTACTACCGACCATATTTCTATGGCAGGCCCCTGGTTGCGATTTCGTGGCCACCTCGACAACATATCCGATAACCTGCTTATGGGTGCGGTTAACTATTTCAACAACGAAACCAATCGTGTTAAAAATTTTATTAGCGGTGAGTATAGCGAGGTTCCTGCTACAGCACGAAATTACAAGAAAAACGGAATACCTACTATTATTGTGGGTGATGAAAATTATGGCGAGGGTTCATCGCGTGAACATGCTGCCATGGAACCCCGACATATGGGGGTAAAAGCTGTACTTGTAAGATCGTTTGCTCGTATTCACGAAACCAATCTGAAAAAACAGGGTGTGCTTGCTTTAGTCTTTGCTAATAAAGATGATTATGAAAAAATTCGAGAAGATGATTTAATTGATATTCTCGGTTTGACTGAATTTTCAACCGGAAAAAACTTAAAAGTAAAGCTGCATCATAGCGATGGTAATGTCGATGAATTTGAAGTGGCCCATACCTATAATGAAAACCAAATTGAATGGTTTAAAGCAGGCTCGGCTCTTAAC
>CAYMQP010000055.1:0-15971 GCA_964392505.1 uncultured Bacteroidales bacterium | reverse complement strand
TTAAAATCGGGGAAGAAAAATCACCGCTAACCAAACATATTAGCCTCACTGAAGAACTTACATTTAATCATCATCAATCTGTTATAACTATTGAATATGCCGCATTCAACTATCTGGTGCCAGATAAAACCCTGTACGCATACATAATGGAAGGATTCGAAAAAGAGTGGAATTATGTAGGTGCTAAAAGAACAGCCACCTATACGAATCTAGACCCGGGGAAATATAATTTTCGTGTTAAAGCTGCCAATAACGACGGCATATGGAATGAAGAAGGAGTGTCATTACAGATCACAATATTGCCACCCTGGTGGAAGACTTTTTTATTCAGAGTTTTTGTCGTCATTTTTTTCATCAGTTTCATAATCGCATTCTACTATTACCGGATTAGCCAACTTAACCGCCAGAAACGCATTCTTCAGGAATTGGTAAAAAAAAGAACCAGGGAAATAGAGGAAAAAAATACAATTCTTGTACAGCAAACTAATGAACTAAATGAAACGAATACGATACTTGAAGAAAGACAGCAACGCATCGAGGAACAAGCAGAAGAATTGAAAACCCAGGCCGAAAAACTAAGCAAAACCAATGAAGCACTGGTTACCTCAAATGCTACCAAGGACAAATTCTTTTCTATCATTGCGCACGATCTGAAGAATCCTTTCTCTTCCATCCTGGGATTTTGCGAGGTGCTTAATTTACGTTACGATAAGTACGACGATACTAAGCGAAAACATTTAGTCGGCGTAATTGAACGCTCTGCTCAAAATGTTTTTAGGTTGCTTGAAAATCTGTTACAATGGTCACGTTCCCAAACCGGAAATATTAAATATTCACCCGAGGAATTCAGTGTTAATGAAATTGTTGAGAGTATTATTACACTGATCGACAATTCATTAACCGAAAAAGGATTAAAGTTTACATATAATATTCCTGACGATCTTACTATTTATGCTGACAAGAATATGATTTATACCGTTATTCGAAACCTGGTAACAAACGCTATTAAATTCACGGAATTAGGAGAAATACAACTGAAAGCCCTTGACGTCGATAGCTATACAAAAATCAGTGTGATCGATACAGGTATCGGAATCAGGAAAGAAGTTCTGGAAAAGATATTTGAGATCGAAAAATCCAAATCATCCGAAGGCACAAGAGGTGAGCCCGGAACAGGGCTTGGGCTGATCATTTGTAAAGAATTTGTAGAAAAAAATGGCGGGGAAATTGGTGTTGAGAGCGAAGTTGGAAAAGGATCGACTTTTTATTTTACAATACCTAAACATAAAAAGTAAATTTCAGCAGGATCTGGCTTACTTACTGCTCATTTAACTTGCAAGAAAGACCATCTTTAATTTCAAAAAATAATTCACTATCTTTTTAGGGCTTATCAATGTACTGAACCGATGTATTATCAAATGAGGACAATTCTACTTATTTTACTTATTGGAGTTGCTTTATCCTGGTCAAAAGGTCAGCAACCACAACTTCAATTCAAGCAACTAACACCCGACGACGGACTGTCTTCTTCATCAATAACCTGTATGATTCAGGACAGAAAGGGGTATATGTGGATAGGTACCTTTGATGGTTTAAACCGCTATGACGGATATTCATTTGAAGTATATAAAAATAATCCCTCCGATAGCAGTAGTCTGCCCCAAAACATTATTTCGGCTTTATTCGAAGACAGGCATGGTACTATTTTTATCGGCACCGCAGCGGGCCTTTCACGATACGATTGGAATAGGGATAAATTCTTCAACTATATGTACGAGAAATCATCACCATTAAATGGGCTGAATTTTGCTATAAGTGATATAACCAGCGATTCACTTGATAATTTATGGTTATCAACTAATTTTGGCTTGGTCTATTTCGACAGGATTTATAATACATATAGGAATTACAGTCACAATCCTGAAGATAAATTCAGTATTAGTTCCAACAAGGTTGAATGCACTTTCATTGAAAATAATCATAAGGTATGGGTAACTACTCGTTGTGGTTTAAATTTATTCAATCCAAATAGTGGCAATTTTACTCCAATAAATAATTGTAGGGATTCAAATTCTGATATCTCTAATTTATATTTCCAGAAAATTATTTCAGATAAAATAGGAAATATTTGGTTCGGGAGTTACGAGGGTCTTTTTTGTTTGGAGAAAAACCAGAGAACTGCATCTGATAAATCACTCGAGCTTATCAGATATACTCACGATATAAATGATCCGAACAGTTTATCTCATAACAGGATTCTGAGTTTATTCGTTGATGATAGGAACAACCTCTGGATCGGAACTGAAAACGGAGGGTTAAATCGCTACGACAGAGAAAATCGAAGCTTTCATACCTTCCGTAGCGATCCGTATAATCCGAAAAGTCTTAATAATGAATCAATCAAGGATATATTGCAAGACCGTTCCGGTAATTTATGGGTGGGCACATTTGCCGGAGGGATAAATATTGCCACCCCTAACAGCGCTGCTATACTTCTATATACAAACCTGCCTGGTGCTCCAGAAAGCTTGAGTCACAATGTAGTCACAGGTTTTCTTGAAGATCATAATGGCAAAATATGGGTGGGAACTGATGGAGGAGGCTTGAATCAGTTCATACGCAAAACCGGAAAATTTAAGGCATATAATGTTGAAAATTCAGGCCTTAGCAGCAATGTAATTCTTTCCATAATCGAAGATTCCAGACAAAGGATTTGGATGGGAACATGGGCCGGAGGGTTGAATTTCTTCGATAGCGAAACTGGAATATTCAAAACCTATACAACCTTAAACAGTGATATTTTCGAAAACGATATTTATGCAGTTGCTGAAGGAAATGATAATGATTTGTGGCTTGGCGGACTCAGCAGTGGCTTGATACATTTCGAGATAGAAAAAAATAAATTTACCAGTTATACTCAGGCTAATAGTAACATTCGGAACCAGATGATAACTGTGATAAGGAAAGATCACAAGGGAAACTTGCTTATAGGAACACCTTCAGGATTAAGTATGCTGAAAATGAAAACCGATAGCTTTATTAATTACTCACAAAATGTACCTGGGCCTGAGCAATTAAATAATTCCAATATAATGGAAATTTGTATTCAAAACGATACAATGGTTTGGGTGGGTACTCAGGGATTATATCTTCTGAACCCTGAAAGCGGTACTTTTAAAAGATATTTTAAAAAAGATGACAGACTCTATAACAGTTCTGTAAAAGGTCTTCTTATCGAAAATGATAGCACTTTGTGGGTCGCCACTAATCAGGGTATTTGCCGTTTCAATTATAACAATGATACTTATAAACTTTTTACCAAATCAGACGGATTACAAAGTGACGAATCTAACTTTCGAAGTATAATACAACTTCGTGATGGGTCGATACTTGCAGGTGGTACTAAAGGATTTAATCAAATTTTTCCTGATAAAATAACTGAAAACAAGCATATACCGAACATACTCTTTACTGATTTCCAGATTTTCAATAAAGACGTGCCAATTGGTATCGAAGATTCTCCTCTAACAAGGCATATCTCTGAAATCGATAAACTGGTCCTATCTTACTCTCAAACCGTTTTAACATTCTATTTCGCGGCCATGGATTTTACGATGCCTGAAAAGAATCAGTATGCTTATAAGATGGAGGGTTTTGATACACGATGGCATGAAGTTGCAAATAAAAGAGAAGCAACTTATACCAATCTCGATCCGGGTAACTATGTGTTTCGTGTATTAGGTTCGAATAACGATGGTATCTGGAATAAAATTGGAACATCGTTAAAAATAACCATTCGTCCACCATGGTGGCAAACTATACTTTTCAGAGTCATAATTGTTATACTTACAATTAGTCTGATATTCGGCTTCTACTATTATCGGATAACTCAACTGAAAAATCAAAAAGAACGGCTGGAAACCATGGTCAAGGAACGAACCAAGGAAATAGCCGAAAAGAACAAAATACTGCATAAACAAACCGATGAACTGAACGAGATTAATACTATTCTCGAAGAACGTCAGCAACGAATCGAAGAACAATCTGAAGAATTAAAAAGTCAGGCCGAAGAACTAGAGAAAACAAATAAAACTTTAATTAAGCTAAATGCCACTAAGGATAAGTTTTTTTCGATTATTGCTCATGATCTTAAAAATCCCTTTACTTCAATTTTAGGTTTTTGTGAGATTTTAATATCCAGGTATCAAAAATATGATGATACTAAACGGCTTCACCTTATAAAAGTTATTAATCAGAGTGCAGAGCATATTTTTAAATTGCTGGAAAACCTTTTACAATGGTCGCGTTCTCAAACAGGTACTATTAAATTCCAGCCTGAAAAATTTAATATTAGTGAATTGATAAACAATAACATCGTACTTATCGAAAATATGATAAATGAAAAACAACTGAAAATCAATGTTTCAGTGAGTGAAGAATGCATTATATATGCCGATAAAAATATGATAAACACAGTAATCAGAAACCTTCTTACAAATGCAGTAAAATTTACAGAGACGGGAGGTATTCAGCTTTCCATTCAGGAAGATACGAATATATATAAAGTATTTATTAAAGATTCCGGTGTGGGTATGGACACTGCACGGGTTGAGTCACTGTTCAAGGTTGGTGGTACAAAGTCGACCGAAGGAACCCGTGGTGAAACAGGAACAGGTTTGGGATTAATTATTTGCAAGGAATTTGTCGAAAAAAATGGGGGTAAAATAGGTGTTAGCAGCGAAGTTGGCAAAGGTTCGACCTTCTATTTTACTTTACCAAAATCGGATTCTAAAAAGAATTCCTGATTCGTATAATATGCCTCTAATAGTTGATCCTTTTTTAGTAATACCATATAAGATACTCCTTATACCAAATAATATTTTTATTTACCGAAGAATCGCTCAGGTAGACTTGCCTCTTCTACCTATTTTGCAAAATAAATACCATTAAATTAAAAAACCACTCTTTAATCAGAATGGTTTTCTTCTTGTGACTCCGGAGGGTCTCGAACCCTCGACCCGCAGATTAAGAGTCTGCTGCTCTGCCAACTGAGCTACGAAGCCGCTGTAAAAATAGTTAAAAGTTCTTACTGAAAAGATTATCCATACCAATAAAAAACCGGAAGTATTGTACTCCCAGTCTTAACCTGTTTATGTAACTATTTATTTTGTATTTTGTATTACCGATGTTGCCGATGCAATTATTCCGGCAATATCCGATAAATCGGAAGGAATAATCATGGTATTATTTGTTGAGGCTAATTTTCCAAACTCGTTGAGATACTGTTCCGCAATTCGCAGATTAACTGCATCGACACCATGTTTATCGCCTATTGCTATGGCAATCTGTCTGATACCGTTTGCTGTTGCCGATGCTACTCGCTCAATTTCGGCTGCTCTTCCTTCTGCTTCATTTATCCGGCGCTGCATTTCTCCTTCGGATCGTTTGATTAACTCCTGTTTTTCACCTTCGGCTACATTAATCTTGGCTTGTTTTTGACCTTCCGATTCGGCAATCATAGCCCGTTTTTCTCTTTCGGCACGCATTTGTTTTTCCATAGCATCCTTAATACTCTGGGGTGGAGTAATATTTTTAACCTCGTATCGGGTAACCTTAACACCCCAAGGATCGCTGGCTTTATCAACAGCATCAACGATTGAGGTATTGATTGTTTCACGTTCTTCGAATGTTTTATCTAATTCGAGCTTTCCAATAATGCTCCGCATAGTTGTTTGCGCAATTTGTATGGAAGCAAACCGATAATCGTCAATTCCATAAGAAGCTTTTTGTGGATCAATTACCTGCAGATATAAAATCCCATCAACCTCAACAGCAATATTATCCTTTGTTATACAGATTTGCGAAGCTACATCAATTGCCTGTTCCTTCAAGGTGTGCTTATAACGTACCTTATCGAAAAAAGGAATGAGAATATTAAATCCGGCTAATAAGGTTGAACGGTATTTACCAAGTCGTTCCACAATATAGGCCGATCGTTGCGGTACAATTTTAATGGTTGAGAGAAAAAGAATAAGGACCAGAATTAATAGGCCAATAACCAGAATAGTTGATGCATTCATAACAATTAAATTTTTAGTTATTATATTATAATTATATTTTCTTAACTATAAGCGTAATGCTCTCTCTTTCGGTAATTTTCACTTTTTCACCTTTAGCAATCACATCATCCGTAACAGCTGACCATTGCGTTCCCTTAAAGGTAACTCTCCCTGTAATACCAGGTTTAAGGTCGGTTTCAGCAATAGCAACCTTACCAATAAATTCTTCTTCAAGACTTGATTTATTGGAATCATTTTCTTTAAAAAATTTATCTTTCAGGAATCGGCGTAACAGCAATAATCCGAGAATTGATGTGGCAATAAATATAAGTAATTGTAATGTTAAGCTCATATCGAATAATACCAGACATAGGGCAACAATCCAGGCTCCCAGTCCAAAGAAAAATATAATCAATCCGGGAAGGACTAGTTCAAGAAGAAACAGGGCTACTCCTACAAGAAACCATATAACTGGAGGTGTAAGTAAATCTTTCATAACCATTAAATTTTACATTTGTTTTTCTTTGAATAAATGTAACATTTTTTTACTGTATTCGTGATATGAAAACAAACCGACTTAATTATGGTAGCAATAATTTAACCAAATGCATAAAATTCAGAGGCAATTCAATTATCTACCTTGGTATTTGTATTTAAAATCTTGCTTTTTTTTACTATATTGAATCAAAATTTTGAATATTAATAATATGAAAAGAATCTTTTCTGTCTTCCTGCTGATAGCTTTATTTACAACTCCTTTTTACGCTCAAACTCCCGAACAACCTATTAAAAAAGTCTATCGCTCCGAAGAAAATAAATTATTCATTAACAAAGACCTGGGAGTTTATATATGGTTGTCCACATCGCCTGATACCGCCTCCGAGAAGCACAGGCTTGTTAGCGAATCCTCAAAAAAGTATACCAATCCTATGTTTTTTGATACGGAAGGCTATAATACGGTTCGTTCTCCGTGGGAGGTAGATACATCTACAAAGAGGGTAATCTATCCTTTACACGATATAATTTTTGAAGTGTATGCTGATGGCCTTCCACCTGTGAGTAAGGCCGTTTATAAGTATACAACCACAAAATATATCGATGGTAAACGATATTACGATAGTAATTTGAAAATCGACCTTCAGAGTTATGATGCCGTGTCTGGCGTTGAAACCATATGGTACAACCTGAATAGCGATAAATATACTATCTACAAGAAACCAATTACAACTTTTAAAGAAGGGGAAAATATTCTGAGATTTTATGCTATCGATAAGGTTGGGAATATGGAAGATATGCATGAGGAGAAATTTTATATCGATAAAGTGCCTCCCAAAACATCATATCAGATCGAAGGAAATACAAGCGATAAATATGTTTCGGCCAACGCCCTAATTAAACTAACCAGCAAGGACGATTTTTCAGGAGTCAATAAAATATATTACAAAATCAACAATGGCAGTTTTGTTCGGTATACTACACCAATACCTGTTTCGCTTCTTTCAGACGATCAGTCATCAATTACCTTTTATTCCGAAGATAATCTGGGTAATAAGGAAAATTATCAAACCATTGGAGGAAAAAACAGTGAAGTTACAGTTGAAGAAGGCCAGCCTGAACAAAATATTATCTTTGAATTTTATATTGATAAAGATCCTCCGGAAGTATCGCTTGAAGTAAACTCCGATATTTTCAAAGGTAATTATACTTACATTTCGCCCCGCACCCTTTTTACTATTAAAGCTGAAGATGAAAAAGCCGGTGTAGAAAAAATTCAATATAGTATAAATTCACGAATCATAGATACTGAATATAAGGAACCATTTGTAATAGAAAACAAGGGATTGCAATATGTTCGGATAAGGGCTGTCGATTACGTCGGTAATAATTCGACTCCTGTGCTTAATACGTACTATTGCGATCCCAACACTCCGAAAACATCCTTGCTAATTGGCAGTCCGAAATTTTTATCGCGCGATACTCTTTTCGTTTCTTCAAAAACTCCTTTTACCATAACCAGTAAAGATGAAGGAGCCGGCATTGCTGCCGTTTATTATTCAGTTAATGATGCAACTCCAATTGAATATGAAAAAGTATTTACACTCGATATAAGCGGACCCACCGTTTTAAACTATTATGCTACTGATAAAGTCAATAATAAAGAAGAAAAAAAGGCTACTGAAGTATTCGTCGATAACGAACTCCCTGCAATACATTACCATTTTAGTGTTGAATCAATCGGTAATAAAATAGTTCGCGACGAGAACTATACCATTTATCCGACTAATGTTATGCTATACATTGCCGTTACCGATAAACATTCGGGTGGTGAAAAAATTGAATATACAATTAACGACGGTACGCTTCAAACCACGAATCCCATAAAATCGCTCACCCCAGGGAATTATCTGATCGAAGTAAGCGCGTATGATATGTTGGAGAACAAAAACACACAGGAAATTAAATTTGCGGTTGAAGAATGAGAATAAGGTTATTTCAGATTTTTGTGATTTCTTTAATCTTTGGAGGATTTTTTAAAGTACAAGCCCAAGAAGAAAAATATATTGGGCTATTTGTGTATAATTTCACTAAATACTTCGATTGGCCTGAAAGCTCAAAAACAGGCGACTTCAAAATACAAGTGTTAGGTCATAATTCAGTTTATGAAGAACTGGTCAGAATTACCAATGGTAAAAAAATTGCTACGCAAGACATTTTTATTCAGAATATTAGTTCTGCATCGGAAGTAAGCAAATGTCAGATTGTTTTTGTTGGACACTGGCAAAGTCGATACTTCCCTGAAGTATTGACAAAAATTGGAAATTATCCAACATTAATTATTACAGAAATGGAAGGTATGCTCGATAAAGGGTCAGCCATTAATTTTGTAATTCGCGACGGTACCATAAAATTCGAGATGAAAACCTCCAATATAACGTCGCACAGCATAAAGGCCGATCAACGTATCCGCGAGCTTGCTTATAAAGTAGTAGAATAAATCTCAATCAAATCAGCTTATTATCTGAAAACCTGTATATTTTTCCAATACTCTCGGAACAACAATTCCTTTCTCGCTCTGATTATTTTCAAGTAACGCAGCTACAATACGTGGTAAAGCCAGAGCACTCCCATTAAGTGTATGTGCTAACATCGTTTTTTTTGTTGCCGCATCGCGAAATCGGAGTTTTAACCTGTTAGCTTGAAACGATTCAAAATTCGATACCGAACTTACTTCCAACCACCGTTGCTGGGCAGCAGAAAAAACTTCAAAATCGTATGTCAGAGCCGAAGTAAAACCCATATCGCCTCCACATAGTATCATAATTCGGTATGGCAACTTAAGTTTAACCAATAAACCTTCAACATGTTTTACCATTTCTTCGAGTGTTGCATATGAATTGTCGGGATGTTCAATCTGAACAATCTCCACTTTATCAAACTGATGCAAACGATTTAGTCCCCGAACATCTTTACCATACGATCCGGCTTCACGCCTGAAACAAGGTGTATAAGCCGTGTTTTTAATTGGTAAATTTGATGATTCGAGTATTACATCGCGGTATAAATTGGTAATAGGAACTTCTGCTGTGGGAATCAAGTAAAAATTATCAGATGTTATCTGATACATCTGTCCCTCCTTGTCGGGTAACTGCCCTGATCCAAAACCCGAATCTTCATTAAAAACAAGTGGAGGTAAAAATTCCACGTATCCGGCTTTCTCATTCTCGTCGAGGAAAAAGCTGATTAAAGCCCGTTGAAGTTTTGCTCCTTTTGCTCTGTAAACTGGAAATCCAGATCCGGTAAGTTTATTACCCAATTCAAAATCGATTATATTGTATTTTGCAGCAAGTTCCCAGTGTGGTAAAGCATTATTTCCGAGTGTGGGTATTTCTCCTCCGGAGCGAATTAATCTATTTGATTCTGATGATGTTCCTTCTGGAACCAAGGAGTGAGGTAAATTTGGAAGTTGCACCAATAATTCATCGAGTTCGCTGACTATGGTATTTACCCGGGTATCGAATTCCCTTATTTCTTCTTTTAGTTTACCAGTAGATACTTTTACCTGATTTGCTTCATTGTTCTTACTCTCCTTAATTAATTGTCCAATATTCTTTGAAAGTATATTCAGTTCGTTTTGTTTCGAATTAACTTTATTTTGCAGATCACGTCGCTGATTATCAAGTTGTAATATTCGATTTACAATTTCTTGTGCATTAAATTGTTTAACTTTCAATCGTTTAATTACATAATCGCTTTTTTCACGGATAAGATTGATTGTAAGCATGCTATTGGCTGTTAAATGAAATAAAAAATCTCCTGCAATTTACAAATTGTAAGTCTACAGGAGATGAAATATCTAATATGATTTATTATTATTCTGAAACAGGTATAACCGATACGTATGATTTGTTTCCTTTTTTCCTATTAAATTCAACAGTGCCATCGACCAGTGCAAAAAGTGTATGATCTTTTCCCATTCCTACATTATGTCCCGGATAGTGCTGCGTACCACGCTGACGTACAATAATATTGCCAGCTTTTGCTATCTGTCCGCCATATACTTTCACCCCTAATCGTTTACTTTCCGATTCCCGACCATTTCGTGAACTTCCGGCTCCTTTTTTATGTGCCATTTTTTATGATTTTAAAATCGTATACTACTTATTTTCTTTTTTAGACTTCGAGGCTCTCCTTGTCCCTGTTTTAGTAATTGTTTTTGCTTTTGTTGTCGCTTTTTTTACGGTTTTAGTTTCCTTTTTTGCAGTTGTCTTTGCAGCAGGTTTTTCTGTTTTTTTAGTAGTTGTTGCTTTAGCTTTTGCTACTGGTTTCGAAATTTCTGATTTTGGCCTTTTCGCTGTAGTATCAGATGCTTTCTTTATGGGTGCTTTTTTTACGACGGCTTTTTTTGCTTCAACTGGTTTCTTTTCGGGGATTATTTGTGTTTTTGGTTTCTCAGCAATTTCTGCTTTTTGTTGCGCTTCCTTTTTTGGTGTAACTTTAGTTCTCACCTGACCTTCGCCAATACCTTCGATAAGCAGTTGAGTAAGTGCCTGGCGATGACCGTTCAACACCCTGTAACCTTTTCTTCGTTTCTTCTTAAATACTTTAACTTTATCGCCTTTCAAATGCGATACAACACTGGCCGTAACAATCATATTCTTAACAACTGGTGTGCCTACTTTAATTTTACCGTTGTCGTCGATCAATAATATTTTTTCGAAATCGATTTTACTTCCCTCCTCAGCCTCCAGCCGATTTACATAGATTTTCTGATCCTTTTCAACCTTAAATTGTTGTCCGGCTATATCCACTATTGCGTACATCAAAAAAATGTTTAATCCGTTGTCAAACTTGGGAGTGCAAAAATATAAAATATTATCGAACTACAAATAAAACCGTCAAAATTAATTATAACTTAAAAAGCATGGGAGTCTATCATTTTTAATGGTATTAAATCCATTCGATTTTCACTCTTACATATTTCATTATATTTGTATCGGGTATTGTTATTTGATAACTAAAAACTGAAAATCTGAGAGAGAATCCAGAAGAAGAATGAGTCAGATCAAATTAAACGTTTTAGGTATTTCATATAGCCAGACACAAACCGGAGCATACGCTCTAGTGCTGGCGGAAGAAGATGGTAAAAGAAGAATACCCATTATTGTAGGTGGTTTTGAAGCACAAGCGATTGCCATACAACTTGAGGGATTAAAACCTCCACGACCCCTTACTCATGATTTGTTTTTTAATTTTGCTAAAACTTTTAATATTGAGATCATTGAAGTAACAATTCACAAACTTGAAGAGGGTGTTTTCCATTCAAAACTCACCTGTAACGATGGAAAAAAAATCATAGATATCGATACCAGAACCTCCGATGCCATTGCTCTTGCATTAAGGTTTAAATGTCCTATATATACTACTACCGAAATTATTGACCGGGCAGGTATTGTGCTTGATTTTGAACAAGAATCGGGGGAATATAGCGAAGATGAAAGTGACTCGACAAAAAATGTTGAAATACAGAGCGATAAAGGTGAAAAAAGTATATCAAAAATGGATTTAAAAGAGCTCAAGCAAATGCTTCAGAAAGCCATAAAAGACGAAGATTATGAAAAAGCATCAAAGATTCGAGATGAGATAAATCGGCGTAAACAGAGCTAATTCCTTTTTTCATTATTATCTTTAATAATCTTATCTTTTTCAATACGAATTCCTTTATGTAAAGTCAATATACTGTTATAAGAAAGGTTTATACAGCTTACACTCAATTAAAATAATCACTGTCTTTTTGCTATTTTCGCATATGATAATATAACTTCTGCTCCTGATAATACTGTAAATTTGTAATTATAGTATTTAAAATATAGGATAACTTATATCTCATCGTAATATTATAAAATTTAATATCTTGGTTTCACTTATAGCATAAGTGTTCCTCACCATGGAAAATCGGGAAACAAATAATGCTAAATTGCTCAATACGCAGGCAATTTTAAATAGTTCGAAGATCAGCATATTCCTGATTAATAAACAATATAAACTACTACTTTACAACTCCTCTTTCGAAAAATTTGCTGGTAACTTCTTAAACAAGAAAAACCTAAATCAGGGAATTGATATTCCCGGACTTTTCCCGAAAGCAGTTTCTCAAAACTTTCGTAAATCTTTAACTGACGTTTTAAAGGGCAAAAAATCGGATGGTGAAATAACTTTAACATTAGCTGATCAGTCACATAATTTCGAATATAGTATTTCTCCCGTGTTGGATGAAAAGAATAAAGTATTAAGTATATGTGTTTTTATCACTGATATTACAGAAAGACGTTTGGTTGAAATAAAAATAATGCAAAGCGAAAGCCAGTTCAGACAATTGGCTGATAATTGTCACGATTCAATAATTCTTTCCGATAAAAATGGAATAATTTATACCAATCCTGCATTCGAAAAGTTATTGAACTCATTAATGGTGAAAAGCTTGAATAAGATAAAAGGATTAGGCTCAATACTATCAAAAAACGATCGTGAGGATTATACTAAAAAACTAAATGCACTTTACAGGAAAAAAACGGAAATCCTTGACCTGAATTACAGACTTACAGGTAAAGACGGAAAAACCCAGTCGGTCAGAATTCGGAGCAAGCTTTTACCTAATAGCAGCGATAATAATTACAGGGAATTAACTATTATAACCGATTTAACATCACAAGCTCATATTGAAAATGCAATCTCAAAAGTGCAATATCACCAAAAAGCGATTCTTGATAATATGCCGTATATGGCCTGGCTGAAAGATGCCGAAGGCAGATATTTGCTGGTAAACGAACCATTTGCACAATATTTTAATATTAAACTTGCTGATATTATTGGTAAGCTCGATCGGGAGGTATTTCCGGAGGAAATAGCTAGCATTCATGAAAAATATGATGCAGCCGTAATAAGCACAAGGAAAAAGAAGTTTTTTGAAGATGAGTGGAACCTTAGAGGCGCCGCTTGCTGGATCGAAACTTTTTCTGCACCCGTTTTTAATGAATCTAAAAAACTTACGGGAATTACCGGAATTTCGATTGACATTACCGACAGAAAGGCAATGGAAGAAACTATCATTAAAAACGAAGAACATTTCCGATCACTCCTTCAGTATTCTTCCGATGCCATTACCATTCTCGATAAATCAGGAATAATTCTGTTCGAAAGCTCATTACGAAACAGAATTTCCGATTTTCTTATCGATGAACTAATTGGAAAATCTTTTGAAGAAATTATTCATCCCGACGATGTTCCTATTTTCAAGGAAGTAATACAATCGGTTTTAGAAGAACCGGGAATACAGCTGAAGAAGGAATATCGAAGTCTTCATAAAAATAAACGCTGGATTTATGTTGAATCCATTTTCTCTAATCATATAAGTAATCCCTCAATCCGGGGTATTGTAGTAAATACGCGTGATGTATCAGACAGAAAAATGTCGGAACTTAAAGAACGTGTTTATCACGATAACCTGGTTTTTTTGAGTAATTCTGCTCTCGAACTTTTAGGGCTTTCGGACCGTGATGATATTTACAGATTTATAGGTCATAAACTGAATAGTTTCCTCGAAGATTCCATTGTTGTAGTTGCCGGATATCAGGAGTCAGATGACCAATTTATTATAAAAGAAATCAGTGGTGTCGCGACCTTTCAAAATAAAATAAGCGATATACTGGAAATAGAACTGCCCGACTTCACGTTCAGTCAGAGCGATCTACCGGTCAGTCTCGAAAATGCAGGAAGTGTTACGATAGTAACTCAGAAGATTGGTGAATTAGAACTTAACAAGAAAGTAAAAGACAAACTAAAAAGAATTGTAGATCTGTTGAAAGTCAATAAAATGTATTATATCCCGATTGCCCGCGATAATAAACAGCTCGGATTAGTTGGGATATTAACACTTAATAAAACGATCATTAAGTTCAAGCATATTATTGAAACATTTATGCACCAGGTATCGGTTGCGTTACATCGAAGTCATCTTGAATTTGAACTTGTTCAGGCCAAGGTTAAGGCAGAAGAATCGGATAAGCTTAAAACGTCATTTCTAGCGAATATGTCGCACGAAATACGAACTCCCATGAACGGTATTCTTGGGTTTGCTGAAATGTTGAATGATGATCAGTTAAGCGAAGGAAATCGGAAAAGATATGTAGAAATCATTAACAATAATGGAAAAATGTTAATGAACCTGATCGACGATATTATTGATTTTGCAAAAATTGAAGCTGGACAAACTAAAGTATTACACCAGGAATTTTCACTCAATGCTCTTTTAACACAGGTGCATTCGTCATTTCTTTCGGTGAATGTGAAAAAGGAAAAAGACAATATCAAACTTCGAATCAGGAAATCGCTAGATAACGACAATTGTTACGTTCAAACCGATCCCAACCGGTTGCGTCAGATATTGACTAACCTCATAGGTAATGCTTTTAAGTTTACTAAGGAGGGATATATTGAATTCGGCTATAATTCCCCGGCAAAAGGTTGGATTGAGTTTTATGTCAAAGACACCGGTATCGGAATTTCAGCCGATAAAATAGAATTAATTTTTGAGCGGTTTGTTCAGGCCGATTATTCACGTTCCAGAAAATACAGCGGATCCGGTTTGGGTTTGGCAATATCGAAAGGTTTTGTGGAGCTTCTTGGTGGAAAAATGTGGGTTAAATCGGTTGAAAATGAAGGTTCAACCTTTTACTTCACTGTACCTTATGTTAAAGCTTCAAAGAAACCAGCCGAAGAAATTGATCAGAAAAAACCACGTTCCGATTATAATTGGGAAAAGAAAACCTTTTTAATTGCCGAAGATGATACATTCAGTTATAAACTACTTGAAGGATTTTTAAAAAAGACCAATGCTACCGTATTGCATGCCGAGGATGGTATTGAAGCTGTTGAAATTTGTAAAGCAAATGACAATATCGACTTAATACTAATGGATGTACAAATGCCTGAAATGAATGGTATCGAGGCAACCAGAATTATTAAAGAAATCAGAAAAGATCTGCCTGTTATTGCACAAACTGCCAATGCTATTGCCGAAGAAAAACAAAAATGCCTGGAAGCCGGATGTAGCGACTTCGTAACGAAACCAATTAATATTGGAGAACTTTTCACAAAAATCGATAAATGGCTTACATCAAAATAGCCATAATGCATTTGAGCTTAATTGAAATTATTCTTTGTATTATTCTCCAGTTGCTACTAAAGATATAGAAGATAGAAATATAAAATTGCTTTATTCTGGTACTGGGTTTCAAACTACTATTAGTGATTTACCTTCTGGAAGGTATTATTTTTTTGCAATTGCTTACAATGAATATGGTAATTATACGACAAGTTATTTTATTATAGATGTAGAGATCCCACCCCTAATGC
>CAYMQP010000054.1:353-15994 GCA_964392505.1 uncultured Bacteroidales bacterium | reverse complement strand
TAATCAATTGTAATTACACATATGATGAAGATAGAAATAAAAAGGATGCGTTGGAAAAGTTAAAACAGCACCCCTAACTGTAAGTATGTACTTGTAGTATTTGATATTTTTAGAAAGGAATCGCCGAATTTATCTTTATGCAGGCCGTCGCCTTTTTCAAATACAATCTCCGCAGTAATATCGAACAGAGGAAAATCAAATTCCACACCCAGGCAACATGATATCGCATCCTGAAATTTTGCGTAATCGAAATGCTCCGTGCTGTATTCAATAATTTCATCACCTGTATCGTCCTTGGAGACGAACAGGGCTTCCGTATCGACAAAATATGAAAACGAATATCCACCCCGGATATAGGGCCTTATCTTATGTATTCCTCTTAGAAAAGAATATCGTAACGACAATGGAAGCTCCAGTGATTCTACGTCAACATCAACGACATTCCTGAAATTTTCATTTCTGACTTCTTTATAATTCCCATATGAAAATTTAGTAAATGCCGGATCGAAAACGAGTTCAAAGTGTTCACCAAAAAACCGGGGTTGAACGGTAACAATAGCACCGGCTTTGATACACAGATCGGGGGTAAAAGTATAATGATCGCTTGTAGTAAAGAAAGGACGAACCTCATCACTAAGATGAAGTATGGAATATCCAACGGCTCCTTTTAAGCCCGAACGTATTACTATTGGGCGTGAGTCATCTTCGGAATACATCTGTCCAGAGACCGGATATATACCAATAATTAATATTACCAGTAAAAATGTAATTCTCAGAAATTTCAAGATTTCCTTTCCTCTGATTCCATTTTGTAGCATAACTTCAATATCAGGTTTTAAATTTTAGGGTCCATAAAAATAAGAATTGCAAACAACATATTATAATACTATTTATTGATTGTTGTTTTTTATAAATGAATGCTATAAATTTTTTGATATTGTACTGTAAACAATTCGAACAACCAGTTAGTTTGTCGAGAAAATAATTTAATTGTTCAGTGAAAAATCAGTATACTATTAAAAGATTCATATAATAATTTGTGCGATTATAATTTAAAATGTTGATTGTCGAAAGAGGCAAACTTAATTTAATTCAACCCTTAATAACTGCCAGTGGTTGTAATTCGATCATAATCTCCACGAGATCGTCCTGATTTCGCATAACCTCATTGATGTTTTTATATGCACCGGGAGCTTCATCCAGATCGTTTTTCGTACGCAGAGCATGTACAATTCCCTTGCTATCGAGTTTTTCCATTTCCGATTTCAGATCGAGCGTACGCTGTGCCTGCTTTCGTCCCATAATACGACCGGCACCGTGTGAACAGCTGGTAAAGCTTTCAATATTACCTTTTCCCTGCACTATATAACTTTTCGTTCCCTGCGATCCTGGTATAATACCTATTTCCCCTTTCCGGGCACTGGTTGCCCCTTTCCGGTGAACATATACATCTTTTCCAAAATGTCTCTCCAATGCTGCATAATTGTGAGCAATATTGATAAAGTCAAGTTCATCAAAGCGACTTCCCATGATGTCGGTAAAAACCGATTTAATATTCTGCATCATAAGTTTACGGTTGGTAAAGGCAAAATCGATACAGTACTGCATTTCATTCAGATACTGTTTGGCTTCCTCTGTTTCCAGCGGCAGGAAAGCCAAGTTTACAGATTTATCGATGCCAGTATGCCATTTTTCATTTAACTTCCTCGCCAGCTTATTGTAAAATTCGGCCACGGTATGTCCTATATTCCGGCTTCCGGAATGTACCATTATCCATATGTGCCCATCCGATCCGTTCTGTATTTCGATAAAATGATTACCACCACCCAGGGTTCCGATCTGCTCGCGGGCATTTTCAAATTCTTGTTCTACAATACCTCCTGCATGTATTTTTTCTGTTGATGGCATACAGGTGATATCCTGCTTATGTTTATGATGTTTAAATCCTAACGGCACAAGCCTTCTGATACCACTCATTATCTGCTTTATTTGTTTTATATCTATTTTGTGTAACGAACTTTTCACGGCGCACATACCGCAACCTATATCCACTCCCACTGCATTGGGAATAACGGCATCCAAAGTTGCCATTACACCCCCTATAGGCATACCGAATCCTTCGTGTGTATCGGGCATCAGCGCTACATGCCGGTATGTGAAAGGCAGGTTAGCAATGTTTTTAGCCTGCTGCAAGGCTCCCTCTTCAACCTCATCGAGCCAGAGTTTAATGGGAATGCGTTCCGTATCGATAACCTTTCTCATGGGTTCTGACAATTTTATTCCGGTTACAGCTGGTGGTCCCCAGTCAGTCTGGCTATTTTTATCAGGCGTCTGACAAGAGCTATCCAAAACGGACTGAGAAACAATGACAGTGCAATGATACTAATAGTTACCTGGTATGTATAATCGTCAATAATTTTAGAGTAATATCCCACTGAACATATAATAAAGCTGAATTCCCCTACCTGGGAAAGGAGCGAACCGGCATACAGGCTAACTCGCCAGTCCTTACAGAAAATTCGGAGTGCCAACACATTAATCGTGTTGTTCAGCACAAAAATGATTATTACCAGTGAGGTAATGGTCAGTAAATTGTTATTGATAAACTGCAGATTGATCAGCATTCCTATTGACACAAAAAATAGTGCGACAAAAATTATTTTAAAAGCATGAAGACTCTCCGAAACCCATTTGGTTGACCGGGCTGCCGAGACCACTATCCCTGCAACAAATGCTCCCAAAGCAGCTGAAAGGCCAAGCCAGGCTGTTATCAGCGAGAAACCGAAGCAAAGAAACAGCGCCACAAAAACCTGCATTTCATGATCCTTGCTGATTAAGGCTTTGAAAGGCAAAACAATTTCCTTTTTCCACAGAATAAAAAGGATAATACCGGTTATCAGAATCCCTCCAATGATCTGGCGTATTAATTCCAGCTTACCCGGATGATGTCCGCCAAGATATCCGAGTATAATTATCATCGGGACCACAAGAATATCCTGAGCCAGGAGTATGCCCAGCACATATTGCCCTGCCCTGGTATTTAACTCTTTCTTCTCTTCGAGCATTTTCACGATAACTGCCGTGCTGCTCAGACTTATTACAAATCCCAACATAATTACCCTGCTGATATCCCAATTGAAATAGCGTCCGATAAGCCATACGACAGCAATACTTATCAATATCTGTATAGTGGTACCAATAACCGATACCTTCCAGCTGGCTATCAATTCTGGCAGTTTAATTTCCATGCCTATGAAAAACAACAGAAGTACCAGTCCCATTGAACCCAGGTTCGAGATAAGATTTTCATCTTCGATCAGCGCAAAACCGTATGGCCCGATAATAAGCCCTACAAGGATATAGGTGATGAGGCTGGGTTGTCTCAGCAGCCGCAGGACAAATCCGGCCAGGATTATAATGAGCGATAGCATCACGAATCGCGAAAGTACCGGATCGATAGTGACAATAGCAGGCGGGTACAACATTTTTTCGAAGTTATATTGTACAAATATAATTCAGCATATACGTAATTTATGAAATATTCAGGAATAACCGGTTATGGAAGTCCTGTAATAAAATATGTAACACAGCACAGCAGCTAAATAATTTTGTTACCCAGATAAATGCTATGAACCACATTATTAACCTATCCGTTCCAGGATCTTTAGTACCTCCTTTTCATTAATAACAGTTTGGCGAAGTACATAGTAATCCGTGTCATCACGGGTATTATTCACAATGCAGTTTGGTCCTGTCTTCCGGCAGCTCCCTGTTGTCGCCCTACACCGAATCGCATTCCTTATGAGAACAATCGAGTTTTGTGGTGACTATTTTCAAATCATCATTTTTCGGCTCTAAAACTAATATAATGCTATATTTAATGCACTTCCAGATACTTAATGCCTTTAAATCAGCATTTCTTTAGCATAACCCTTTTCAATCATTTTTTTATTAAGATTAACACCATCGACAAATAATTCAGCTAACCATCGACCATATTTTTCTCTTTGTGAGGATTGATGGATTTTCACTTCAACCCATTTACTTTTTGGTATCATACTTTCCAGGAATTCTTTCGATTTAATACCCTTCCTGTATTCTTCCGATGTCTTCTTCACACTAAAAATTTCAGGTGTATCAATACCAAGCAACCTTACCCGCATCTTAAGCGTCAGGTCGAAACCAAGAGAGGTTTCCATGTCAACAGTGTCTCCATCAACTACTCTTAAAACTTTTGCCCAATATTGGTAAACGGTTATTGTTGTTGGATTAAAATTATTGCTCATTTCTCTGATTATATTTTATGTCATTAATAAATTGTATAAATACTATGTTTAGGCTATGCTTAAATGAAATTTCATAATTTTAGCAGCCACAGGGTTTAGCATTAGTTTTTTTGCTCTTTCGTTCAACTTTTTGATATTCCTCCCAAAGCATGTCAAAATCCTCTTCATACTCTTTTGCTAATTCTTCCGAATCAATATATATACTGGTATCATCATACTGGTAGAAGGATCCTGCAGTCCAGTTATGACTACCTACCACGACATGTCTGGAATCCATAACAATGTATTTGCTATGTGTAACAATGTCAGGTTCGTCAAAAACATAATCAATATTGTTACTTTTAAAATATTTGGCAATATTACTGTTGATTTCATGTGAATCATACGGATCAGTTGCTTCATCTCTATCAAGAATGACTTTAACATCTGCTCCTTTTGCTTTTGCTTCGATCATTTTCTGAACCAAAGGATCAGTAGGATATGAAGCCTCATCTTCAAACCGAAAAAAGAACATCATAATCCTTAATGATTTTTTACAATGGCTCAGTAATTCATTCATAAATGGTTCATATTGTCTGTCAAATATTAAACGTCCGTATGCCTCTGAAGCCATAAACGCCTTTTCAATTTCATTCATTCTCTCTTTTTCAGCTTCATTTTCCATAACAGATGATGCTCTCGTTTGAGGGAGAAGATTCAGTGGCCCATATTTATTAATACCCAAGTCATAACGAATTTCTGTCAGAATTCTAATAATAACCTTTTCAACAGACATATTTGGTTCAGATCTCAACGATAAGTAGTTTTGAAAATTAGGGTCCTTACAAAAAGTTTGTAAAATATTATAGGAAGGAGTATATATTTTGAAAGATTCCTTTATGTAAACCATGTCCTGAAACTGCTCAAGATCCTCCTTTGAGATTCCACGTACTTTCCGAACTTCTTCCAACTCCTTAAACTGCCCAACGGTTTCTCTGTACTCAATAATCCTTTTTGCTGTAACCGGTCCTATTCCCGGTAGATCTTCCAATTCTTCAAAAGTAGCTCGATTCAAATCAAATTTTGGTAATAATTCCTTTAGGGTTAAAAAGGGTAAAAGTTTACCACCATTTTGTTTTTTTCCTTTTTTATAGAATCGATAGGGAGTATGAATATTCCCATCCCATGCATGGCCGTTAATATATCGCTGAATTGCATCTTGGGCTTTTGCATTAGCGTGAGCTTTTAATAATTCCTGGCTGATCGGAACATCTTTAATTACTTCCCCTCCATTAAGAATGGAAATATCGGCCAAGATTGTACACGCTGTTGTAAGATCTTCTTTCTTCCAATTGTTTATCGGAGCCCAGCTATCGATGATTTCTTTAAACCAATCTTTATCCATTTTAATTTTCTGTTTTAATCGGATCAGCATACTGCCAATGTGAAATGAATTCGTCACGAAGTAATAAATTCATTTCCTCAGAGAAAACAGCAATAGAATCTTCTTCGTGTAAGTTAGCCGCTCCCGGTGTCCAATTATGGCTGCCACATATAAGCAGTTCATCATCAATCACAACATATTTGCTATGCATACTTCTTCTGTATTGTCCGATGAATTTACGAACAGGAACACCCAAATGATGGAGGTAAGAAAAGGCTGTTTCATTGGCCGTACTAATCCCAAAAGCTTCTGATTGTCCTATCAATACCCGAACATCTACATTTCTCCACAGGGCATAGGTAAGGATTTTCAAAAGATTTCTTATTGTTAAAAAATAATCATCTTCAACGGTTGGATTAACAATAAAAATGGCTGCCCAAATACGTTTTCTGGCTTTTTGTATCATTCCATTAAGGAAAGTAAAATATTGTTCATTCCTTAACGTAACGACTTTATCAATTTCATAAGCAGAAAAACCCATGTTAAGCTCCTATTAATTTTTGCAGGCGCTTTTTATAAAAAGTTAAATTATATGAATAAACATTTTTAGCTCTCATTAACCAGTAGCGCCAGTAAATATTTGCCTGTTTAATAAAAAACAAAATCCTTTCTTTATGAGTGCTGATAATCTCCTGCTCCAATTCATTCTCCTGATGATCGTATTGTGCGGTCATGGCATTTGCTTCAAACAATCTCAATTGTTCCTCTTCAATTGCCGAAACTAAAGCCTCAATCTTATCATAACGGTCTAGGTTCATTTTAATGTCTCTTCGTTATTCTTTAGGGGTGCAATTTGGAAGAGGCTCTGTTTCTTCCCACTCGCCATACAAGTCCCCATATAGACAATAGCATAATAAGTGTCTTATACATTTTTTTTTATCATCATAATCTTTTTCACAATGTACTGTCCCACCTCTCCATTCGCAGTTAAACCTATTTGGTTCAACTTTCTTAGGTGGTTTCTTAGGTCTTTTACGCTTTCTTCGTCGTGGCATTCTTACTTAATTCTGCAGTTTTTATTATTAGTCTTTCTTGTAACCCCTACAGTTATAAAATCCCAAGAGTGTTGATACTTCCAAGGCAATAATTCTTCTTAACTCCGGTTTGGAGAAAATCAGGATTGCGCGACGTTTTTTCCTGCTGCTTATCGGGTTAGGATCTTTTTCCCAATTATTGTATTCCTCAAGGATTTCATCTACAGTTGCCATAAGCCCCTTTTCCTTAATCCTTTTTTCCATCTCTTCGATTTCAGAATCTAAATCCAGATCAGGCCGAATTGGAGGAATCATAATGGTTATTTCGGAAAGCAAGGATTCACTCATGGTTATTTCCTTATTATACCTAACAACTACTAAAAATAAGTAAAAAAAATTAAATAAGGAAGTATTTAAAAAAATTGATAATCAAAATAATAAATCTATTTTTTTGTATAATAATTGACCTTTTTTAGTGCAAATTTATTTATCGATCCATTGCCTGAAACTATGGCTTTTTGCCGCACTTACAAGCATTTCCTCAGTATTACCTGCAATTCGAAGTTCAAGCCGGCTTTTCGATAGTACATTTATTTTTTCGATGGCATTGTAATTAACAATATATTGCCGGTTGATACGGAAAAAGATATCCGGATCCACAATAGCTTCGATTCGATCGAGGGAAAAATCGACAGGATATTGGTGATTGTCGAAAGTACCAAGGAACGTATTCTTTTCGAGGGAATAAAAATATGCAATCTGATGTATCTCAACCGATTTTATTTTTGAACCGATCGAAATGGCAAATCGTTTTTTGAAACCGGTTTTACGGCTTTCAATGGTTTCAATCAAATCGTTCAAATCAAACTGAGGTGTGGTATGGCTAAGTTTTTTAAACTTCTCAATACTATTCGATAATTTATTTTTATCGATGGGTTTTAAAAGGTAATCGATACTATTCAGCTCAAAAGCTTTAATAGCATATTCATCGTATGCCGTTGTGAAGATTACAAAGCAGTCGACATTAACTTTTTTAAAAATGTCGAAGCTGACGCCATCGGCCAGCTGAATATCAAGAATTAATAAATCGGGATGTTGATTTTCTTTGAACCAGGCTATGGAAGCTTCAACACTCTCAAGTTTTCCGGTTACTTTAATAGTGGGGTCAACTTCAATCAAAAGCTTCTCGAGTCGCAGGGCAGCAGGTTCTTCATCTTCGATAATCAGGGTTCGGATCATAGATCAACTTCTAGTAACGGAATCGAAACCCTAAAAATACTATTTGTTTCGTGAATTTTCACCTGTTGTGTGGTAAAGAAACGATAACGTTCCGAAATATTCCGCAATCCTTGGCCTGTAGAATGTATTTCGCTTTTTTTCTGCAGGTTGTTTTCGACATGTAGCCATCCCTTTTCGGCCTTTACGGTTATTTTCAATGGTTTTTTCTTAGAAACAATATTGTGCTTGATACAATTTTCCACCAGCATTTGTAATACCAATGGAGGCGTTGTATAATGATAAAATTTTTCATCGACTGCAATTTCTACATTCAGACTCCCTTTAAAACGCGAAAGCTGCAAATCGACATATTTCTGAAGAATAGATACTTCTTCACGAACAAGTACTAATTGTCTGTCGCGGCTTTTTAGCATGTAACGAAGAAATTCTGAAAGATTTTGTAAATACTCCACTGCTTCATCATTATCTTCAACAATGGTAGTAAGGCTATTCAAACTGTTAAATAAAAAATGCGGATTGACCTGAGTTTTAAGCATTTCATACTTGGCTTCGATATTATCCTTTTCCAGTCGAACAGATTTGGAGAAATTAAATTTCCATTGTTTATAAAATTCTGCAGCCTCATGAATTGAGGTTATCAGCAAAGTAATAAGGTTAGTAATCACAATACTCAGAAACAGGCTCTCCACAGGTCTGGTTATCTCCAGCTTCAATTCAATCCAGTATATTCCAAAGGAAAATGCGTTTGTATATGCCAGAATTAAAAATATTTCGAGTATTAAGTGTTTTACAGGTAACAATTCCCATGGATATCTATCCCAGAGAAACCGAACAATTATCATACATCCTACCCATAAACCCACAGTCATGCTGATACCATGAACAGCATTATAAAAATATTCCATTGTACTTTCAAATTCTTCATTCAATCGTAAAATGGCTGCCAGTGCAATACCGACAGCCGGAATCAACAGGTACAACCACTTTTTATTGTAACCCTTCATACCTTTTTATTTAAACATCTTTCTATATCAGAAATTAATACGCCACAGCATCATGGGCATAAATCCCTGCTGATATACTATGGTTACCTCATCATTCGTAACATCATACCCCTGACTGAAAATATTATCTTGAGCAGTAATATTCTGCAGATCAAGTGCCCATTCCTGGTTTACTTTCTTACCATTAATTTTCAAGCCAATACGAATGTCGGTTCGGAAATAATCGCTATATTGATCTTCGTAGGCTCTGCTCCAGTCATAGGTTTCTTCCTGCTCGATACGTGATTCTTCTATATCAATCGGTAAAGCACGTCTCCCTCCTGCCCAGACAGCCTTAACATCAAAAGTAAGCATTACTTTGTGACTTAATTTCTTCTCATATCCAGCCAGCATGTTGAATACATAATTTCCGTTGAAGGCTGTGTTACGTTCAATCCCATCGTATCCTTTATACTTCGAATTAAAGACAGACCCGGTAAAGAGAGCATAGAAATTACGGCTTAAAAATTTCTCAATAGTGAGTTCAAGTCCGTAATTATAACCGGTTCCTTCGTTCACCAAGCTATCTACGCTGGGTATACCGAAAAAGTCGCCTGCATTCAATAATGAATATTCCGGAAGCGTATTTGAAACCGGAACATTGTACAGACTCTGATAATACGTTTCCAAGCGTACCCTGAAATCGGGAGTAAATACATAATTGTATCCCAATACATAGTGTACACTGCGAGTAAACTTAACATCTTCGTTGGTACGGAAATAGGTATCGGTAAGTGTATCGTGTGTTTCAAGGTAGTATACAACCTTGGGTTGCAGTTGGCTGTACATTCCAAATCCAACATTAACCGATTGTTTGGGATTAATCTGCCACCGTAATGCCAGACGGGGTTCAACAGCCAGATCTTCATTCATTTTAAAGTATTGTGAATGTAATCCTACATAGGAAGTAATCTGATCGTTGAATTTATGTTGCCATTGTGCGTAACCCCTTATTAAACTTAAATTACCGGCAATATCAGTAAGGGTACGAAAATGACCCAGGTCCTGACTATAGACACTATCGCGATAATCGATAGCAAAAAAGTCGGCAACGATTCCTATACTGTAATTATCTTTTGCCGTAACCTTATGCCTGAATTGTGTACTGAAAGAAAACTTGTTTTCAGCTTGGTCTGACCGGTACCAAGGAGAGTATATATCTTCCTCAAAGTCAACTGAATCGACTTCTGTAATAGCTGCAGTTTCCTGGTAAGATATGGTAGACTTAAACCGCATTTTTTCATTTAGAAAATATATATGTGATAATCCTATGATGGCCAGATTACTTCCAAAGTGAGTAGCTCCTCCGGCCTGGTTATATGCATTATCGGTTGAGTCGATCAACTGAATTTCACTATTCCCCCATAAACCAAATAATTTAATTCTTCCGATTTTACGATTAGGAACGTCAATCAGGAAGGTAAGGTCTTTATATTTAGGAACTGCCGAACCCGTACCCAAATCAAAGCCTAACATATCCATTACGGCAAGAGTTGAATAACGAAAATTCACTAAGTAAGATGGATTTACTTTATTTTCCCTTTTTACAAATGGTCCTTCAGCACCCAGTTCAAATCCATTAAAGCCTATTTGGCCAATAAATTCCCGTACTTCATCATTTCCGGAACGCATATTTAAATCGAATGCACCGGCCACAGCATTCCCATATTCAGCAGGAAATGCGCCTGTAAGGAAATCGGAATTGGTAAGTAAATTATTATTGATCATGCTTACGGGGCCACCGGTTGTTCCCAAAGCTCCAAAGTGATTCGGATTGGCAACTTCCACACCTTCCAGTCGCCATAAAACACCAATGGGTGAGTTTCCACGAATAATAATATCATTGCGCGAATCATTCTGTGTCATTACGCCAGCATAGTTGGCTACCATTCGGGCAGGATCGCCCAGGCTTCCGGCAAACCTTTCTGTTTCTTCCACGGAAAAAGTCCGTGATGATACCATGGCCATTTCATTTAAAGCCTCATCCTTTTTCCGCGTTGCCTTAACAACTACTTCTTCCATTTCAATAGTACTTTCTTCAAGCTGAATTTCAACTACTGTTTCTTTTGCACTTGTTAACAACAGGTTTTCGACCTTGCTAGGTAAATAGCCTACATAACTTATTTCGAGCGATTGTCGTCCAACAGGAACATTGTTGAGAACAAACGATCCATCCAAATCGGTAATAGTACCAACAGGTGGATTGGTTCCTGCGAGCACAATAGTAGCTCCTATCAAAGGATAGCCTGTAACAGCATCGATAATTGTGCCACGTATGGTTTGGGTAAATTCGCTGTTGGCAGATATTGCGGTATAGATCCCAAACAGCAGGGTAAACGAAATAACTAGATTTTTCATGATTTCTTTTGTTAAAATTTTATGGTAAAATTAAATGGGTAATCCGATCATACAAAAAGTAAAACGATGAGCAGGAAGGTTGCAATACCGAACGAGAATTTTTTGCGATAGATGAATTTTAGAGATTCACAGTTTACACTGAAAATATCTGATCGGTTGATATCATATCATAAAATTCTTGATTGTACTGTAATCAATTCTAAAATGAGAGTTCGATTTATTCTGTTCTGTATTTTTTAATTATCATTGTGCTAAAGAAGGATTTTATATCAGGTGTTATGTTAATACTATAGTTATGAGAATAAAATTTGTACTTCTTTATACCCTGCTACTAATACCTTTATTTCAACTTAATGCCCAAACATTTACTGTTAATGGCACCCAATTACTCGATGCCAATGGCAACGAATTTGTTATAAGAGGAGTTAATAATCCACATTCATGGCATTACGACCGGGCATTGAAAGATCTTAAACGGCTTGCGGAATTAAATGTAAATTGTATCCGAATAGTATGGGAAACAAAAGATAAGCCTTCTATGCTGGGCAAAGTTGTGAAGAAATGTATTGCCCTGAATATGATCCCTATGATCGAACTTCACGATGCCACAGGCGATACGGCCACCGAAAAACTTCTTAAGCTTGTCGCATATTATACCCTACCGGCTGTAAAAAATGTGCTTTTGCCCTACGAGAAATACCTGCTTATTAATATTGCCAATGAATGGGGCAATCATAATACTACTGCAGAACATTGGAAAAACAGCTATCAGCAGACAATTACTCTGCTCCGCAAGGCCGGCTATAAGACCACTCTGGTTATCGATGCTCCCGGCTGGGGACAGGATATTTTTGCCATACAGCAATACGGAAAGGAATTAATTGAGTTCGATCCGATGAAAAACATAATGTTCTCCGTACATATGTATTATTCATGGAACGATCCGAATAAGATTGAAATCGAACTGCAAAAAACTCTCGCCATGTCGATTCCCATTTTAGTCGGTGAATTTGGCTATAATTTCGACAAAGGTCGGAATAATCTGAAATGCATGGTCGATCATACGGTTATTCTTAAAAAATGTCATGAATTGCAAATTGGCTACCTGCCCTGGATGTGGACCGGCAATAACAAAGAAAATGCATGGCTCGACCTGGCTGAGTTCCAGAGTAAGAATGAATTAACCTGGTGGGGGCGACAGATATTTGAAACTGAATATGGTATAAGAAAAAATGCTAAAAAAGCCACGGTGTTTTAGTATAATGAATTCTTACTGTGTGTCAGACTATAATCCTACAATATAAATCGCTCACACTTACACACGAACCCGAAGCTCTCCCCGATGTGAGGGAAGCCATCAAAAATACGGTTTTAGGCAATCCGGGAGGTACTCGTTATCGCCATCTTGATGCCCTTCGAAAAATAGAAGAAATTAAACCACTGCATTTTTTCCCTTTTCGTAAGGATGGAAATCTAATATCGGTTTTGGCACTAGCCGAACGTATAACTTATCTTAAAGGCATACCATACTATACTTATTATGTTCGCTACGTTAGCTTTAATACGGTTTATACAGTTAAAAATCTAAAATTCTCCGAACAGGATGCACGCATGCAGCGCATGGGTAATTCTTTTATGAAAGAAGGTATAAAGAAACATGCCGAAACTTTTCCGTTTGTGTTAAAGGATGACAGTGCCAATCCGACAAAAAAGCTCTACTATGCTTTTGTCGAAGCCAGTAATATACGTTCGCTCAACTATACAACTTTCTTTTTTGAGAAAATTCGCAATATCACCGCTATTACATACAGCAATTTATTTCCCCGACACGATAAAAGAGTAACCTTAATTACTTCCTCCGAGCTTAACCGAGTAACGGAATTATTGCAGTCAGCATATGCCGGCCACTCTTTCTTTCGTTTAAATAAAGAAAAACTACTATCAAATTACTATGTTTTTGTCGATAATAATGAAATCGTGGCAGGTTTACAGGCTCAAGTGGCAAACTGGAAAATAGAGGAATTACCGGGTTGGTTTGGCCGAGTAATAAAAATTATTTTACCATATATGCCTGTGTTATCACGTCTGATAAAACCAAAACGTTTTACCTTTCTGACTTTCGATACCCTATACTGTCGTGAAAAATATGACCATTTGTTGCCCGTATTATTCCGTTCGGTTTGTGCTATTAAAAAGGTATATGTCGCTATGATTTATATCGATACTGAGGATCCACTTCGAACAAGAGTAGCGCAACTTAAAAAAATGGGAATGCTTAATAAAATATTCGGCCATGCGCTGGGTGTACTAGTAGCAAACTTCATCAATTTTACTGATGAAGAAAAACAGGCTTTCTATAACAGCCCTGTATATATTTCAGGATACGATTTAACCTGATATAAGCTATGCGGATTTTTGTAACCGGAAGTACAGGATTTATAGGTAAGCATTTGGTACGAACCCTTGCCAATAAAGGTTTTATTGTACATGCTCTCTATCGTTCCGAAAATAAAATTGCAGATATACACCATCCAAATATTCATTTCTTCAAAGGAGATATAACCAATACCTCTTCCCTGAAAAAGGCCATGAAGGGTTGCGAATATGTTTTTCATCTTGCCGCACATGCCAAGGTTTGGTCAAAACAAAAAAAAGCTTTCGAGCTCATTAATTATCAGGGCACAATAAATGTACTGGAAGCTGCCCTTGAAAACCAGGTTAAAAAAGTAATTTTTACTTCTACAGTAAGAGTCTTCGGACCTTCATCAGGTAATCAACCTGTAAACGAATCGTCGATAAGAAATATCCCCTATTTTTCAGAATATGAGCGCACCAAAGGCCAGGCAGATAAGCTAATAATAAATAAATACGCCACTAAAATACCTGTTTGTATTGTTTGCCCTACACGAGTTTTTGGTCCGGGGGAATTAAGCGAAAGTAACAGTGTTACCCGCCTTATTGATCTGTATATCCGGGGAAAATTCCGGTTTCTTCCGGGAAACGGTCGATCGGTTGGTAATTATGTTTATGTTGAAGATGTTATAAATGGAATGATGCTGGCCTTTGAAAAAGGCAGGCCAGGCGAACGGTACATTCTTGGGGGTACTAATATTTCCTATCGTGAGTTTTTTTTAATTATATCAGGTCTTACAAGTAAAAACTATCGGATGATAAAATTACCTGTATTCGTAATTGTCGGTATTGCAGGTATAATGAAATTAATGGCTATAGTTTTTCGCATACCACCAATAATTACTCCCGGCTGGGCCAGAAATTATTTGTGTAACTGGAGTGTATCGAGCAAAAAAGCAATAAAAGAACTCGGATATAAACCGCAACCTATTGAAGAAGGATTAAGCAGAACAATTGTTTGGTTGCAAAAGAAAAATAACTAACCTGATTTATAGTAAAACTACTAATCGATAAATAATTAAATACAATCTCATCTTTGAATTGATATTTATTTATCCTATTTTTCTTATGCTAAATACCCATTAAAACTCTCCATAGATGAAAAAAAGTGTTTTTATTGGATTTGTTTTTTTAATCGTAACAGCTTGTAAAGTTTATGAATACAGCAGTTCGGTATATTTATCGAACTACCACGACGAATCGTTTATTGAAAGTAATAAAGTAACCGTATTTCAGAGTTCCCTATCCATCCCCGAAGGTTGGACATTCGCCGATCCTGACAGCGAAGATCCTGACGAAAAGCTTTTTTCATTTTCCGACATAGATGATGTTGTTTACGGAACATTTTACTATTATTCACTGGATGATCAAATCACGATCTCGGCTTTCAAACTTGCAGAATTTTATGCTAAAAATTATTTCAGACCCAAATACAAGAATATAAAAATTCACGATACCCGTATCGATGGTGAAAAATCCCAGATCATTACCGGAATTCATAAGGAAAATGGTTGGGATCGTTTTACATTACTCGTTCCCGAAGGAGGAAATAATTTTAATGAAATAACCCTGATAGCCGATAAAGGTATTTTATTCCAGAATCCGGAAATAGCTTATAAAATATTCGAAAGCTATTCATATGCTAAAAAAGGTGTCAACGAAAGAATAATAAAAGGTGCGCTAAGTTTCAGGGCTGATAATTCCGATTGGCGATGGTATGATGATAAAAAAAAATCGGGTTTCTATATTAAAGGTAACATCAACGACAAATTTGTTTTGGTGGGTTTGTCACAAACCGATTACTTATCGCTTAATGATTTACTTGAAGATTATAAACTCGATACGATTGACTTTCCAAAATATTCGAAAACAATCAATATTAGCGGACGGGAAATTAGTCTTGAAG
>CAYMQP010000054.1:0-343 GCA_964392505.1 uncultured Bacteroidales bacterium | reverse complement strand
ACGAAGGATTTTCAAAATTCTGGATGATTCCCACCGATCAATCAGTTTTTGATGCTCCTTATATGCTATATTTTGGAGTTGAATACAATAACAAAGATTTTGATATAGTCAATTTTCTGGATGAAAAAAGCTTACAAGATCTTCTTACAAATTCGATTTTTTACAATTAATTATTATATTTGAAAACGTATATTTCTCATCACAATAAGTCAATTTTGTGAAGAGAAATATTCAAGAAATAACCAGTGTGAGAGTGGGTACCATATAAAGGAATACCTTTTTTGGCGCTCATTCATACACTGGTTTTTTTATGTCCATTCATGAATTCCTGTCAGCTTTTCAC
>CAYMQP010000053.1:10137-16035 GCA_964392505.1 uncultured Bacteroidales bacterium | reverse complement strand
CAGGTATACAAGTTCGAAAATTGCGACCTAATGCTTAATATCGATTGAGATCGCATTATTATCAAAGCCTCGTTATAATAGCGGGGCTTTTTTTCTGCCATAATGTCGAAATATAAATACAGGAACAAAATTTGAATACCATGATATTAAGCTAATTTTGTGTAAATCGTATTATTTTGGACGAAAGAAAGTTTGAAAAGCAAAAATTCCTGAATTCGCTTTGGTTTGCAATTATATATGTGGCGATACTGTTTCTGGTTAAAGTTATCGAAACCCTATTTGATATTAGTCTGGCAAAGTATGGAGTACTTCCTCTCGAAATAAGAGGTTTACCGGGTATTATATTTGCTCCGTTGATTCATGGAAGCTGGGAGCACCTGTTGAATAATAGTGTGCCATTATTAATTCTCACCGTAACGCTTTTTTACTTTTATCGCGAAATTTCTTATAAAGTATTTTTTCTTATTTATTTCATCCATGGATTTTGGTTGTGGTTTTTTGCCCGCGACGCTTACCATATCGGTGCAAGTGGAGTAATTTATGGATTGGGAGCATTTCTATTTGTTAGCGGTATTATACGTAAAAACTCACATCTACTGGCTATTTCGTTGCTAGTTGTTTTCCTTTATGGAAGCATGGTATGGGGGATTTTCCCCAGAATCGAATCTGTATCATGGGAAGCACATCTCACAGGAATGGCATCGGGAATATTAATGGCATTTTACTATAAACAATACGGACCAGTTCCAAATATAGGACGTTGGAAGCATGAACCCATGAATGAGGATGACTCGGCTATACAAACCGATGACGAATATTGGAAAATGATTGAAAAGCGAACTGAAGAAGAAAGAAACACAAATAATGATACAGACTATCCGGCAAATTCATACTTCAATTAATATATAAACAAAAAAGATAACTAACTTTAAAGGAAAAATTAATATCGTTCATAAAAATAACTTACTCGTCCTGATGAAGATTGACCTCATTATTACTTTCACTATTCTATTTTGCACTACCAATATTTTTTCTCAAACCCTCGAAGAACGCGAAAAACAAATCGCAGCTCAAAATCATATTAAAACCAAAATTCAGATCGATTACAATTACAAAACAGGTAAAATCTCAAAAAGTGGAATTATAACCTCCAGAACGTATTATTCTCGCTCCGGAGATATTCTACGGAAAGAGTTCCTTAATTCGAAAGGTCATATAATTGGCAAAGAAATATATGAGTACGACAGGAATAATAACCGAACTCTTTATGAAAGAGAGGGCTCTGGAAGCAAATACAAAAAAATCTCGGAATATGATTCCAAAAATAATCTGGTAGTTGAAACTGGTTTTAACGGAACTGAAAACTTCAGAAATAAGTATGACTATACTAGTGCCGGTAAGCTTCATGAAGTAGTGTATACTATTAACGATGGTATTAAACAAAAACTGGTTTATAGAAATTCCGGAAACACTACAAATATTGAAACCTACATGGGTGGTGCTTCCTTGACATCTAAAATAAAAATTGTATATGACATAAAGGGAAATATTATTAAAGAAACAACTTACAGTATAGGTGGTAATGAACTAGAAGAAAAAGAATATAAATATAATTTGTCTTCTCAGTTACTTGAAGAAACCAAAACCCGAAAGGGGAAATTTTATTACAGGTATGCTTACAATTACGATTCAAAAGGGAATTTACTAAGCTTGTATGAGGAAACGCTGGCAAAAAAGAATTATGCAAAAAAAGTATTTACTTACGATGTAGCCGGAAATCTTACGGAATATAAATGGAGACGAAATCCGGATGAAGAATTCAATAGTAAAAAATACACTTATAATTCGAAAGGTATCTGCCTAAGCGAACATACTTACTATCCCGACACAAAATACGAATTACTTTCAAAGTACGAGTACGAGTTTTATTAAAAGTCTTACTCATGCTAATGCGTATTCATCCCGAAAATCCAAGTCTTCGACAAATCGATAAGGTTGTCGAAGTGCTTAAGAAGGGTGGTATTATCATTTATCCAACTGATACTGTATACGGACTTGGTTGCGATATTTTTAATGCTAAAGCGGTTGAAAAAATTGCCCGTATTAAAGGATTAAAACTCGAGAAGGCAAACTTTTCATTCATATGTCACGATCTTAGTCATCTTTCATACTATACACGGCATATCAGTAATTCGGTATTTAAGCTTATGAAAAAGTACTTACCAGGACCATTTACTTTTATCCTGGAAGCGAGTGGAAATGTGCCGAAGATATTTAAAAATAAAAAAAAGACAGTAGGAATAAGGATTCCCGATCATCATATTCCTCTCGAAATTGTTAGGAAACTTGGAAATCCTATATTAACAACTTCTATCCACGATTATGATAAGGTGCTCGATTATACCACCGATCCAGAGCTAATTAACGATAATTTGGGTCATCTGGTAGATATTGTTATCGACGGCGGGTATGGAAATAATATAGCCTCGACCGTAGTTAACTGTATTGTTGACCCTCCGGAAATTATCAGGCAGGGTATGGGAGTTTTTGAGGAGTAGAATATTATCTATCCATCTCAACATCCGTATCAGGAAGCTCCAACAGGTAATTCTCTAGCAAAAGTGCTTTAACCAGATAATTTGCCTTTAGAAAAGTATTTATGGCTTGCTCGGGAATTTCAATGATTGGGCCCCCAATGTTAAACGAGGTGTTAATTAAAATGGGAGGTTGTCCGGAAACCTCGGCAAATTTTCGAAGTAGTTTTGTAAGAAACGGATAATATTCTTCCGATACTGTTTGTACCCTGGCTGAGTTATCGACGTGACATATTGCTGGTGCGATTTGTTTTGTGTGTTCCTTGCAATGCGCATTAATAGTCATGTAGGGTGCTTCATCGAAAGGAGCATCAAAATACTCATGCAGCACTTCTTTCAGTACAATAGGGGCTACTGGTCGATACCATTCCCTTCCCTTGATCTCATTCATATAGTCAAGCATTTCAGATTTTCGTGGGGATGCCAAAAAACTTCGGCTTCCGAGAGCACGAGGTCCGAACTCTGATCGACCTTTGAACAAGCATACAACTCTATCGTCTTTTAAAAAAGTAGCAAGACGATTGATTTGTTCTTCTTCATCATCAATTCGGGTAGGAACAAAGGGTAAACCCCATGATTTAGTATATATAGCTTCTTCAACTTGCGGAATAGTATATTGTCTTCCTAAACAAGTATTGTATACTTTTTTAGTATAAACACGTTTTTTGCCTTTATGAACTTTGTAATATCCCCAAAAAGCAGCTCCGATAGCATTACCTGCATCGTTAGCACCCGGCTGAACGAATAGCTTCTCAAAAGGAGTTTCCTTCAAAATTCTGTTACAAGCCGTAACATTAAGCATGGTTCCTCCGGCAACACATAGATTTTTACTTCCTGTGAGTTCATGAGCGAGTCGCGCCATTTTTAAAATATATTCTTCGAGTGTAAACTGAGCTTCGTATGCAAACATGGCATTATTGAAGTCTTCCAGCGAAGTTTTTCGGTATTTCCATACTACATTTTTTTTCAAATCCCAGCCGAATAACTTTTCTGAATTCAATGTCGGGTCAGCATCAAATACTTTTCCTTTACTTCGCAAATAAGGAATCAGTTTATCAATCTTAATAATATAGTGATAATCCTTTTCTTCTATAATATTTGGTACTTCAACTTTATAATTGTCGTTGGAGGTTCCAAGAATTTTCTCCAATACTTTTGTGTTTTTTCGTCGCAGCCTGTCATTGAAATAATGTGCTGCATATCCCATTAATTTACCTCCGCTGCGTTGTGAATTGTCTTTCCCATAATCACCATTGGGGTCGGGACTTAACTGAAGGATAGTGCTATATAATGTATATAACTCAGGTATACTTATCTCACCAAGATTCAGAAAATCGAGAAAAACGGGTTCAATACTAGTTCCTTTCCCATAGTATATGGAATAGTTTTCCTTTTGTGTAGCTTTATTATGTAACCCCCCATTAACATCGAGTGAGAGAATGGCTGCCTCTTCGAAAGGGCTAGGATAAAATGATGAATAGGCATGGCACAGATGATGCCCCGGGCGTTCGACGTTCATTATTCGATCCCAGGGTATTCCTATTAGTTGCATCTTAAGTGCATCGATTGCCGACTCGTAAACCGCATTCACAGCCCATAAATCAACATCATTTGGTGAGATACCCAGGTAATCGCAACAATATCGTATCGATAAAAAAGGTATTATTCTTCCATAAGGCGAACGACCGTCACAATGTTTTACTCCGTTAAGTCTTTCTTCTTCAATAGCTACTATTACTTCACCATCAATTACTGCAACACAGGCAGTATCGTGACTCATATTGATACCAAATACTATTTTCGAATCCATGAGAATTTCATTGAAATATTAAACGCTGCCCTGACTTGAGAACCAGCATTGTTAAAAAATCAAAGCCCCAAATATAGTTTAAAATATTGATTGCATGTAATGTAACATTTCATAAAGTATAATGTTACATTGTGATAACTGTATTATGCACAAAATGTTTATCTTCAACCGATCTTAAAAATAACTAACTAAAAGAACAATGAATAAGACAACTCAAAAGCTGCCTATATGGGAAAAAATAGGTTATGGCTTTGGTGATCTCGGATCAGTTCTCTTCTGGCAAACTATAATGGTATATTTATTATTCTTTTACACAGATGTTTTTGGCCTTACGGCTGCAGTTGCAGGCGTAATGTTTTTTATTTCAAGAGTTTTAGATGCATTATTCGATGTAGTTATAGGAATGACGGCAGACCGTACTAAGAGTAGATGGGGTAAATTCAGACCCTATATATTATTTGGGGCTGTGCCTTTGGCTACATCTGCAGTTCTTGCTTTTACAACACCCGGATTTGGAGAAATTGGTAAAATTATATATGCGTATGTTACATTCATCGTCTTTATGTTCCTTTATTCTACGGTTAACATACCCTATACCTCATTACTGGGTGTTATAAGTAATGATCCGGTTGAGCGAACGAGTGCAGCATCATTTAAATTTGTTGGTGCCTATCTTGCAGGTATTATTGTATCGGCCACGGCACTGCCATTTGCTGAGAAATTCGGACATGGAAATACTGCCAGAGGCTGGCAGACAACTATGATAATCTATGCTATTGCTGCAGTTGCATTCTTCCTTATAACATTTATATCCACTAAAGAACGTATTCAACCCATTGCTAAGGAAAAAACTAAAATTGGTAAAGATCTGAAGGATATCTCTAAGAACGTACCATGGATTTTACTTTTCATTGTTACTATACTATTTATTCTTTTTGTCTGTATTCGTCTTAGTGTTACAACACATTATTTCAAATACTATGTCGATGAACAGGTTGTTCCATGGTTATCTAAATTATTTAACCTGTTTAATCGAATCTTTATTAATCCTTTAAATAGAATGTTTGGCAAGCCTGAAGCAGAATTGCTAGCAGCTAATCATCAATTCGGATTTGAAGTTTTAACATCAGTTTTCAATACTATTGGACAAGCCCTTTCACTAGTAGGTGTTTTGCTGGTTCCTTTTTTTGCTAAGATATTAGGCCGTAAGAAAGCATTGATCACACTCTTTGTACTGGCAATGTTTTTTACCGGGGCTTTCATGTTCTTTAAGCCTGAGAATCTAATATTGATATATGTTTTCCAAGCATTTGGTTCTATTACTGGTGGACCCATATCACCACTTCTATGGGTAATGTATGCTGATACAGCAGATTACTCTGAATGGAAGACCGGCAGAAGAGCAACTGGTCTGGTTTTCTCTGCATCAATCATGTCAAATAAACTCGGCTGGGCATTCGGAAGCATGATTGCCGCATTTATATTATCTATGAC
>CAYMQP010000053.1:0-10127 GCA_964392505.1 uncultured Bacteroidales bacterium | reverse complement strand
ACCGGATTCATTCCGAATATACTTCAACCTATTAATGTTCAGAATGGATTGAAAGCCATGATGAGCATTATTCCGGTTGCTGCCGGATTAATTGCGCTTGTTATTGTTATATTCTTTTATAAGCTGGATGAATCAACAATGAAAAATGTTAAAGAAGACCTGGAAGAACGACGCAAAGCCCAGGAAGCATAACATTTGAATTTTAAATGGTTCTATCAGGATCTGACTATGGCCGAACCTTTAAGTTCAATGTATTAAGTAATAATTTATGCAATACGGATTTTTCGACGATACAAATAGGGAATACGTTATTGAACATCCCGATACTCCTGAGTCATGGAGCAACTACTTAGGTTCAACCGAATATGGGGCTATAATTACCAATAATGCCGGAGGCTACAGCTTTTACAATTCCGCTGCCGATGGCCGGTTTATGCGGCTGCGACCCAATACCATTCCCATGGATCAACCCGGACGATATATCTATCTTCACGACAGAGTTACCAAAGATTATTGGTCGGCTTCATGGCAACCGGTTGGAAAACCGTTAAATACTTATAAATCAACATGTCGTCATGGAACGGCTTATACTATTATTACTTCAGAGTATAATCAAATACAAACCGAAACCTGTTATTTTGTGCCACTGGGAGAAACATTCGAATGCTGGCATTTGAAAATAAAAAATGCCGGAAGTAAAAAGCGAAGCCTCCGAATGTATACCTATGTTGAATATACCGGTCACTGGAACCTGTGGCTCGATATTGTCAACCTGCAGTATACACAATATATCATGGCCATGAAAGTAATCGAGAATATTATCGATCACGGCACGAATGTGAACCTGTCTTTCGATCCAGACAATCTAGAGGAAGGCGGCCAGGGACGACACACTTTTTTAGGTATTGCAGGAGCTGAAGTATCGGGTTACGATACCGACCGTAAAAAATTCATTGGACCGTATCGCTCGTACCACAATCCTGTTGTGGTCGAAAAGGGTGAATGTACAAATTCTATTGCCACCAGCGATAATGGTTGCGGCACATTACAGATTGATATTGAACTGGCACCTGGAGAAGAAAAGGAACTTACCGTGATTATGGGATTTGGTACAACGGCAAATCAGGGTAAAAAAGCAGTTAACGAATATAGCAAACAAGGGAAAGTAGCTAAAGAATTTACTAAACTTATAAATCACTGGCATCACCGTGTGGAAGGTATGACTGTTGAAACTCCCGATGCCGAGTTTAATAGTATGTTAAATATGTGGAGCCCTTATAATTGCCTTATTACCTATGCCTGGTCGAGAGCTGCCAGCCTTGTATATAACGGCGAACGAAACGGACTCGGCTATCGCGATACGGTTCAGGATATTCTCGGCGTACTTCACTCCATACCCGATGAAGCATTGGAGCGCCTTGAACTTATGCTTACCGGTCAGGTTTCTACAGGAGGTGCTATCCCTGTTGTACGACCATTCTCGCATAAACCCGGTCACGAAGAAGTACCAGCCGAAGAAGACTATCGCTCCGACGACTGTCTCTGGCTCTTCAACACAGTACCGGCCTACGTGAAGGAAACCGGTAATATGGCGTTCTACGAAAAGGTATTGCCCTACGCCGATGAGGGTGCAGATACCGTTCTAGGACATCTTCGCCGGGCTATAGAATTCAATATCAAACATAGCGGAGCTCATAATTTACCCTGTGGTTTATTTGCTGACTGGAATGATTGCCTGATGCTAGGTCACGAGGGAGAATCGATATTTGTCACCTTTCAGCTGCGTTATGCACTCAAAACTTATATAGAAATTTGTACCCTCTTAAATAAAAACAGTGAAGTTGAATGGGCTGTACCTTTATTTAATAGCCTCGATGAACATATTGAAAAATATGCTTGGGATGGCGAATGGTACCTGCGAGCCTACCGGTGGGATGGGATGAAATTCGGATCGAAAGAATCGGACGAAGGCAACCTATGGCTTAATCCGCAAACATGGTCGATTATAAGCGGGCATGCAAGCAACGAAAAAGCTCAAAAGATACTTAAGCAAATACGCAATCGCTTATTCACTGATTATGGAATTATGATCTGTGATCCACCGTATATAAAAACAGATGTCGATGTGATCAAGGCTCCATTATTCAATGCAGGTACCAAAGAAAACGGGGGTATTTTCTGTCACACTCAAGGATGGGCAGTTATGGCTGAGGCAATGTATGGAAACGGTAATCAAGCTTATAAATATTTCAGAGCCTATATGCCTGCAGCATACAATACCAAAGCCGAAGTACGTGAGATTGAACCCTACGTATATTGCCAGTCGACACATAGCAAGTATAGTCCTCGCTATGGTGCTTCGCGTTTGCCATGGTTAAGTGGTGCTGCTACCTGGGCTTTCTATGCGGCTTCGCAGTATATTCTTGGGATCCGGCCTGAGTATGGTGGATTGACAATCGATCCCTGTATTCCTTCAGAATGGAATGTGATAAAAATTACTCGCCGGTTCAGAAATAAAATATTGAATATTACTGTTAAAAATACCGAAAGGAAAGAAAAAGGAATTAAAAATTTATCCATCAACGGAAAACAACTCGATGGTAATTTTATCCCTATAGATAAGATTATGGAAACAAACGAAGTTATTGCTATAATGGGATAAGGTTTACAACTGTAATAAGAATTGAATAACAAATTTTAAATTATGCAATACGGATATTTCGATGATGAGCGAAAAGAATATGTTATAACCCGACCCGATACACCGCGGTCGTGGAGTAATTATCTAGGATCGACACGCTATGGAGCTATTATTACTAATAATGCAGGAGGATACAGCTTTTTTCGTTCCTCGGCCCAGGGTCGGTTTATGCGCTTACAGTTTAATTCCATACCCATGGATCAGCCGGGGCGCTATATCTATTTTCACGATCGCAAAACCCGCGATTACTGGTCAGCCTCGTGGCAACCGGTTAGTAAGCCTTTGAAGGAATTCAAATCAGAATGTCGTCATGGTTCGGCCTACACTCTGATAACTTCGGAATACGCCGGAATAAAGAGTGAAACGTTATATTTTGTGCCTATCGGAAAAGATTTTGAATGCTGGCAGGTTAAAGTAACCAATATAAGCGTGAAGAAGCGATCGCTCAGGGCATTTACCTATGTGGAGTTTGCCTGCAACTGGAACACCCTTGATGATATGAATAACCTGCAGTATACACAATATATCATAAAAACTGCTTTCGTCGATGGTATCATCGATCATGGTTCAAACCTCTTTATCCCTCCCCAACCCCATAATTTTCAGGAAAAGGATCAGGCCCGGCATACCTTCATAGGAATAGCCGGTTCAGAGGTAACTGGCTTCGATTCGTGCCGTGAAAATTTCCTAGGATCCTACCGATCCTATGCCAATCCTATTGCTGTTGAAAAAGGGGAATGCAGCAACAGCCTTACGGAAGGCGACAACGGTTGCGGATGCCTGCAAACCGATTTAAACCTTGAACCCGGTGAAACCAGAGTCTTCACGGTAATTCTCGGCATTGGAGCTGCTGAAAAAGAAGGTAAGGAGGCTATAGCCGAATATACCAAATCCGGTATTGTTGAAAAAGCCTTTGAAAAATTAAAAAACTACTGGCATTCCAGAATTGAGGGACTTACTGCCCAAACTCCCGATCCCGATTTCAATAGTATGATTAATATGTGGAATCCTTTCAATAATCTTATCACATATGCCTGGTCGAGGACTGCCAGTCTTATCTATAGTGGTGAAAGAGACGGGCTGGGATACCGCGATACGGTGCAGGATATGATTGGGATCCTGCATAATATTCCTGAAGAAGCAGGAAAACGCCTTGAATTGATGATAACCGGACAGATCTCAACCGGGGGTGCTATGTCAGTTGTAAAACCCTTTGCCCATAAACCAGGTAGTGAAAAAGCACCTGAAGAAACCGAGTACCGATCCGACGACTGCATGTGGCTTTTCAATACAGTACCGGCTTATGTTAAAGAAACCGGAAATATCGACTTCTATTATAAAATCCTTCATTATGCCGATAAGGGTGAAGATGCTGTATTAGGCCACTTACGAAAGGCGATAGAATTTAATCTGGAACGTTCGGGAACTCATGGCTTACCCTGCGGCCTCGCTGCCGACTGGAACGATTGCCTTCAACTGGGTCAGAAGGGAGAAACTGTTTTTGTAGCCCTGCAACTCCGCTATGCGTTAAAGACCTATATCGAGATTTGTGAGATATTAAATAAAAAAGATGAAATAAATTGGGCAAACGGGGAACTTGCAATACTCGACAAAAACATTGAAAAACATGCCTGGGATGGTGAATGGTATTTACGTGCTTACCGGCATGATGGACTGAAATTCGGATCAAAAGAAAATGAAGAAGGCAAAATCTACCTGAATCCTCAGTCTTGGGCAGTATTGAGCGAACACGCCACCGGGAAAAGGGCAGAAAAAGTGCTTGAACAAGTAGATAAAAACCTTGCCACGGAATATGGTGTGGCTTTACTCGATCCGCCATACGAAAAAACCGACTCTTCTGTAATAAAAGCCCCGTTATTTATTAAAGGGATGAAGGAAAATGCCGCAATATTTTGCCATACACAGGGATGGATTGTAATGGCTCAGACAATGCTGGGAAAAGGTGACAAGGCTTACGAATATTACCGGTCGTACCTTCCTGCAGCATACAATGCGCGGGCTGAAATCAGGGAAACAGAACCTTATGTTTACGCTCAAACCACCAACAGCCGGTATAACATGCGTTTCGGCTCCTCACGCAATCCATGGCTGAGTGGAACCACTACCTGGGCTTACTATGCTGCAGCTCAGTATATACTCGGTATCCGGCCCGATTATGATGCCCTGGTTATCGATCCCTGCATTCCTTCATCATGGAAAGGATTTACTGCACAGCGTATGTTTCGTGGTAAGAAAATTGACATACAGGTTGAAAATCCCGATGGAAAACAAAAAGGCGTGAAATTTTTAGAAATAAATGGAAAATCCATTAAGGGAAATCGTATCCACATTAGTATATTTAATGAGCATAATCAAGTAAGAGTGATTATGGGTTAGACAATTGCGTTAGTAAATTTGAAAGGCGACTGTTCCCAGTCGCCTTTCTATTATTGCTTTAGTAATACATCGATATAATTAAGTAATAACTCATCGACCCAGCACAATCATTTTAATAATTTCCTCCTTATTATCTGCAATAAGACGGCAAAAATATATGCCTTGTGGTACTTTGGTATTAGTTGAATTAGTTCTATCCCAAGTTAGGGCATAATTGCCCGGGACCTCTTTTTTATTAACCAGATTTATTAGTCGCCTTCCTGTTAAATCTATAATATCTACCCGGATATTATACTCTCTGTCCAGTAAATAATAAATGCTTGTTTCATCACTAAAAGGATTAGGTGTGTTATATTTAAGCAAATGTGATGATTTCTGTTCATCGGTAAAAAGCTCATTGGAACTTATACCATCCAGCCAGGTCATCCGACGTATATAAAGTCCTCCTAGTAAAACACCACAATGACTAGCGTACCATTGACCATCGCTATCCTGAATAATTTCAGGAGCATGGGCATCGAACCAACCGACAAAATCGGAGTTTGTCCAGCTATTCCAGCTTGTCGACCGGAAAACATCGGTACCGCAATAGCCAGGATGTTCCCAATTGGGAAGTGTTTCTGTCGGATGATCATATGGCCTTGGACCAATAAATAAATAGTAATAATCACCTCTTTTCACTATAAACGGCGATTCTGTTGAACCATATCCCGTACCTGTGTGCAAATCGCGATAAACAACCTGTCTACCGCTCCAGTTTACTAAATCATCGCTTGTTTTGCAGAGCACAACAAAATTTCCTCCACTTGGTGTTTCTGTTGCACAGTAATACATCACCCATTTTTCAATTTCTTCAACATATAATACCATTGGATCGCGTGCCTGATATCCATCCTGGAATAAAATTTGCCTTGCTGACCAACTTACCAGATTGTCCGATGTTCTCAGACATATTTTAAAATTATCAACTTCTCCTCCACCGCAATAGAACATATAGTAAGTTCCTTCATGATATACTATATGTGGCGCCCAAAGGACATCGCCTTCTGAAAGCGTTTCGTAAAAAGGAGGTGCTTCCTCGGTCCATGGAATATCCATCATATCATCTGCTGAAGCATGCCCGAAATAGTTGACATAACTCATATCGCCCGAACCGGGATCGGGATACATAATACCATACATATGCCATGTACCTTCCTCTGATTCAATAAAACAATGATCGTTTATATGCCAATCCGGATCGTTACTGAAAGAAGGCAGAACATTATATTCCTCGAATGAAAAGGGTATGTCACTTTCCGAAATAAACGGGTATTCACTCGACCAAAACAGGCCAGGCTCAAGCTGATATCTATGATACAGCACTCCATCGGTACCCAGATAAAATGCTTCGAGCCGGTTATCATAGTTTTTTCCGATAACCAGATCTGAAGCATACCATCCGAACTGCTGTCCTGCACCCCAACCGTCACTCGGAGCCGTTTGCCAGTTATGATAAAGTATATCCATATGATTAGTAAATATGATCTCTAAACGGCCATCATAGTTAATTTCAATTCTAACCAAATGAGTCTCACCTGTAAATATTGCATCATCATCCCACCCATTGCTTGGCGATGTCTGCCATTTATGATGCAAGAGGTTGTCTGTACCGATAAAAAATACTTCAAGTCGTCCATCGGCATTGGTAGCCACAGTTATAGCCCGGGCAGGGTCTGAAAAAACTGCTGCATCTGCCCAGTCTCCCTCAGGAGAGAGCTGCCATTTATGCATAAATACATCCCCTGCGATGGTGTAAAATGCTTCAAGGCGCCCATCGGCATTATATCCTGCCGCTAACACCTCAGCATAAGGAATAAAATCTTCCTCATCGGACCATAAACCTTCAAAAGTTATTTGCTCCCTATATTTAACAGAATTATCCTCCAATATGCAAAAAAGTCGGAGATAGCCTTCGTAATTTGCAATCAACGAAATTGAAATAACATTCTCTCTGAATAAACCAGCGGAAGGCCAATCATCGTCGGATGGAAATTTCTTTGAATGATACAGGTCGTTATTATAATCGATATAAAATAATTCAAGCGATCCGTCAGGGGCCTTTTCGAGATAGACCTTTCTCATGAAACTCCCTAATATTTCTTCGTCCGACCACCTGTTTCCCGGTTCTCCCTGATAACGATAACAGAGGTTATCATTATTGTTTATATAAAAAAGTTCGAGACAATCTTCGCTGTTCAGTCCTGTTGCTAAATTCTGTGCGAGAAGTAACTTTGGTGACCACATTATAACATAAAGCAGGGTGAAAAGGATTTTGTACATTTTTACAGTTTGTATAAGATTCAATATTAATTCATAATTACTATTTACAATCAATACTGATATGCATTAAAAACACTGGAATAAATAGTTCAATGCTCCTTGAAAGCAATTTAAAAATAAATACCGAACCATAAAATAGCTTTCATCTATTTAGTACGAATTATTTTATTTTCAGCTAAAACTGATTTCTTGAATAGCGGAAAAGAAAGTCAAATGTTGTAAGATATTTTACTTGTCATAAAGACCGCCATCATTAGTAATATTAATGAACTATGATAAAATAAGAAAGGCGACCGCGAATGGTCGCCTTCCTTGTTTAACTCAACTATAACATATTTATTCCTTAATAAACTTCACAATATCTTCCCCGTTAATTTCTACCAGGTACATTCCCCTCTTAAGGTTTGAAATATCAACATTACTTGTTGTTTGTACCTCCATAACTTTAACACCTGTAAGCGTATATATTTTTATGGTACTTGGGCGATCTAATTTAAAATAAATTGAATTACTGGCTGGATTTGGGTAATATGAAATATTATCAGTTAGAGTAACGTCGATCCCGGACGGCGGACAATACCCGTATCCAAATGTCATAATCCCGAATACAGAACGATTGGTCCAGGCATTATCTTCTGTACGGTCATTTGGATCATTTGGTTCGTCCATATCCCATGCTGTCTGACAATCCCTGTGATTGGGACCTAGCGTATCTGAATCGGCGCCACTTACATCAAAACCATTTATACAATCCAAATATTCTATGATATCTTCAGGTAACTGTCCCTCGGTTAAAACAGCTTTCCACGGAATGGCTGTTTCAATAAGCCACCTGCTATCCGTATCTTTCCAGTAATGGATGTATTCTTCCTGGGCAGCGCGTCCTGGAGACTGTATCGAGTCGATACCCCGGTTAATACGCAACTAAATACAATTTGAATCGTTTTCATAACCACCCGAAGTCTGGCGGGTACTGCCGGTGGTATCGAGGCTTATGAATATTTCAATATTATCATAACTCCAGGGATTGGTATCAGTTGTGTAAGTCAGACTACTGTTAAAATCGTCAAGTATATTTCCCCATAGATAGAGATAAGAATAATTGTATGCAACTTTAAATGTAAATGTAAAATCGGACGAATCAATCCAACCTGTGGGATTAAAGATGTCGGTCGACTGTTCAGAACTATAAAAAGATTCATCCACGCCATCAATAATTATTTGTCCTTCACAAGCTCCAGGTATTTCTATATAGCGAACCGGTTGTATCAGCGGATCGGCCAGTGCAATGTTTGCTAATACAATTAAAACTGAAGATGCAGTAAAATTTAGCACGTAATTTTTCATAACGGGTATCTTTAATCTGGGGTATCAAGTAATATCAGTAATAAAGTCAATAATCAACTATTAGATGAAAACTATACTTAACTGGTTGCGCGAGTTTTTTTATCACAAAAAAATCCCTGCTTTATAATTGTAGCAGGGATTTTACGTTAGAAGCTTATCGCTGTTAATCTGAGGAATCGGGTCTTATGATGATTTCTTCGATAACATCTTGAATTCGTTAAGCACAATCTCGGTTATATATTTAATTTGTCCTTCCTTATTTTCGTATGAACGATATACCAGCTTACCTTCCAGTGCCACTTCACTGCCTTTTTTCAGGTATTTTTCGGCGTTTTCGGCCAGTTTACCCCAGGCTATAATATTATGCCACTGCGTATCCTTTACGCGTTCGCCTTTACTACTGGTATAACTCTGTGAAGTTGCTACCGAGAATTTAGCCAATTTGCGGCCGCCATCAAAACTTTTTACTTCGGGATCCATTCCAAGGTTTCCAATTAACTGTACTCTGTTCCTTAAATCTTTCATGACTGTAATTTTTAAAGTTTAACAATTAAATTTTTAATGGAACAAAGTAACAACCACCTGATAGCATAAGTCGGTTGTTAAATATTTGTTGTCGTTTATTAGTCGTTTGTAATCGTTTGTAAACGGATAAATATTATATTTACAGAAAGTTACATTTTTATCTATGAGCGAGAAAAAAACCTGTCCGGTATGCGGTGATGAATTTACTGGGCGTATCGATAAAAAATTTTGTTCTGATCAGTGCCGGAACGAGTATAATAATCGCCAGAATCAGGATACTAATAACTACATTCGTCGTATCAATCACACCTTGCGGAAAAACCGTCGTATACTGCAGGAACTTAATCCTGAAGGAAAAACAAAAATCACAAAACGGAAACTGCTTGATAAAGGCTTCGATTTTAACTATTTTACAAACATATATCGTACCCGAACAGGAAATACATATTACTTTTGCTATGAACAGGGTTATTTGCCGCTCGAAGATGATTTCTATGCCCTGGTAATAAAAAACTAAAAAAAAATGAATTACCCAACATTCAGCCGATCTGTTTTCCCAATAAAGTATCGGCAAACAATAATCCTTCTAATTATTTTTCTTTATGTGGCCTGCGAGCCTCCGGTTTACTTCCTGGCCCCGCAACCTGCCGGAATAAAAAACCTAGATGAAATACCCTATCAGTATGCCGGTTCATACCTTAATATTAAAGATAGTGCCCAACTTATAATATCGCCCGGTCAGGTAATACAATATGAAATCGACTATTCTATAATGACCCGCGAGCAACTTTACCAAGAAATTCATCCGGGGGCCGGAACGGCATGTGCGTCTCCA
>CAYMQP010000052.1:11458-16096 GCA_964392505.1 uncultured Bacteroidales bacterium | reverse complement strand
GGGCAATTCTCCGGTAAAATAGAGTGGAAAGCGATCATCATCAATAAGTGTTCCATCATGGTTGTAACCATACATGGGGGCAAAAGTTGCATCGTCATTTTGAAACCAGGGGCCAATTAATATTTCCATTTGGCCATCATTATCGACATCAAATATTATGGGTTGTTGCAGAGTTTGGTCTTTATCAACCTCAATATTACTCCATTCATCAGGAATAGTACCATCATTATTCACCCTGCACATTCCATAACTTATTATAAGTGTCTCATGCACATAATCCGGCTCAGCTGAAAAGTAAGAAACAATTATTTGAGGAGCATCATCTCCGTCACTGGGAATGAGATCACCGGCACTTAATGCACACGTATTACCACCAGGAATACTAATATTGTTCCATCCGGAAACAACATCTCCGTTATGATGGTATGCCCTGAGCTTGCTAAAGACACTTAATAATACAATTTCCAAATCATCGTCATTATCTAAATCAGCCAAAACAACACCATTTATGTTACTAAAATCAAAACCCATACTCATTGGATCAAGCAAAGCACTTCCATCTGATCTCCAAACAGATAATTTATCTCCGTCGTCATGTTCCGATAGTACAACTACATCAAGTTGACCGTCAGCATCAACATCGCCTACAGCAGGGGCTATAGAGATTTCTAAGGCATTTTCAGGAGTATATGAAACCCAATGTCCTCCATCACCCTGAAAAACTTTAACCTCTGCATTATCTCCTTCTTCCGATGGATTCGCCGATAAAAGAATTTCAAGGTCACCATCAGCATCCAGGTCAGCTAACACGGGAGCCAGATCAACTCTTGGAAGATACGTTGTCGGAACCGTCGAAGAAGGGTCCAAAGGCCAGGGCGAAAGATCATCACCGTTAGCAGAAAATACATATAGTGCATCCTCCTTTGTTCTTGAATCGGAAGCCCTTACTACTATTTCAGGAAGGCCATCACCATTAACATCTCCTACTGCAGGAGAACATGTGATCAATTTACCTCCTATATCAACAGACCAGCCCGGAAGTACCGTACCATCCGATTTAAAAACCTTAACACCATACTCAGAAGTTACAATTAATTCAAGGTTTCCGTCGCCTGTTAAATCATACGCAGTAGGACCTCCATATCTATAATACAAAGGTACAGAAGCCGGGAAACCTTCCTGAAATGGAAATGTTGTTTTATCGACAAGCACAGGAACGGTGAAACTTGCCAGTCTGTCACCTGCAATATCTGATACCACAAGCCTTAATGTAGCTTCTCCATCAGGTAAATCCGAGATAGAGATATCATGAAAAAGAGTTTGATCAGAAAATCCTGATCCTGATGCAACCGGAGGTTTTTCAGAATCTACAGGAGCCCCTATCCTCTCCCATAAGTCATCATCATCTTCATCTACATCATAGCCTGATGCAACCTGTAATTCGTAGCTCGAAAAATCAGGATGAAAAGCAAAGCCATTGACATCAAAATCACAGTATATAAGCGTACTATCTCTGATATCCATATAGGCATGAGGAACGTCAACACGGCCGTAATCCATAAATTCATTTCCGTCAATGCTAACGGTAAGACGGGTAGTATTAATTCCGGTTTGTAAGTCGTCTCTTGTAAGGCTGGTAATTAAAGCATCATTTATATAAGGATGGTTTGCTTCGGTTACTACAATCCAACTTCCATCTTCAACAGGAGGAGGCCCCGGTGCATGTTCAAACCTTACATTGGTTTCATCCCCTCCAGGTATACCTGCAAATGCATTAACATCTGAAGTAGATCCTATAATATGAAGCTCTTCTTTCCTTTTAGAACTGTAATAACTGGCAGGTTGAGTTGTAATTTTTGCCTCAGCCCAGGGATCGGTGTTAATTTGGTTCAATGCATTAAATGCATTTGCCAGTCCCCATCCTGAATAATAATCAAAACCTAATGTGTTCTCACCCTGATCTCCTGTCACCTCAGGAATATCGACAGCTGTTTTTCGGAGTACCTGCCTAAGCTGTTCAGGGGAAAGATCATCCCTTTCTGCTTTTAATAAGCTCATTATTCCTGCTATAATTGGATTAGCACCACTGGTCCCTCCAAAAATTGCAGTACCTTCCGGAATATTTATAGAATATGTATCTTCGCCTGGCGCTGCAACATCGGTATTCACAGAATATGATGAACCGGTTGGAAACGCTCGAATACCGGTACTTCTAAAATTTGATACAGCTATTATATAAGGTTGTTCTGCATATTGTGTGCCACCAATATATTTATCAATATTTCCAAGTGATGTAGTAAAAACAATATTTTCATCATTTAATTCTTCTACAACAGCCCTTATTAAACTCGTAAAACCAACCGGAGCCAAACTTGAAGTGATTACATCAACGTCTTTTTTTATAGCATACTCAATGGATTGTTCAGGAGAACCACTTCCCCTGATTGGTAATATTCTGCATTTCCAGCCTACACCGGCAATTTCCCTGCTATTATTTGTTTGGGCGGCAGCTAAACCAGCCACACCAGTACCGTGAAAATGAGGTGGAATGGGGAGTCCATTATTTTCGCGAAAGTTCCAACCTACAATATCATCTTGTTCTCCGCTACTAGCTAAAGGGTCATCATCAATATCATCTGCAAATGCATGATATAAATCTTCACCATCAATATACCCGTTTCCATTCATATCGGTTAACCCGTTAGTTGTACATAAATCCTCCATATCATCACGAACATCAGCAGGTGCATTAAAAGCATTTAGATCTATGAAAGTTAATATGTCAGGCCATTCATCAGAACTTAATGCATTGGCCTGGGCAACAAAATCTGGCGGGAGTTCATTCGTATTTATCCATATTTTTTCATATAAATCAGGATGACAGATATCTATCTCAGTATCAATAACGCCAATGACTATCGAAGCATCTCCCTGTTGAATTTCCCAGGCCTCAGGTGCATCAATATCAAAATTTGGGGCTTGGTCAGGGCCACCAGCAGCTGTATTGTGAAACCCCAATTGATCAGTAAAACCTGGATCATCCGGGAAAACAGGATCCAACACTTCCGGTTCATATAAGGGAGTACAACTTTCAATTGAACTGAAATTTTGTAATTTTTCGCATATATCTTCAGCACTGTTTTGTGGATTAAAAACCAATATCATGTCCCTTTCTATTCCTTCAAATGCCTCTGCTGCCCATTCTGAGCGTGGTTTTTTACCAATACGTTCCCTAAGCTCACTATCCGTGTAAACACGAATTTGATCATCTTCCTCGATTTCCAGTTGAGGTTTAAGTCGGCGTATTTGTGCCAAATCCATTGAAATTAATTCGTTAATCTCATCTTCAGACAGATTTAATCGTTCAAACCCTGTCCCCCCTTTCACTATTGAAAACTCTTTTTTTATAGCACTTGGCTTAAAACGCACTAATACCTGTCCAGGTATTATCATTTTTTGAGGTTTGGCCGGCTGCTCATTTTCAGCAATAGGCTTCTCAGTAATCTGATCTTCCGATTTTTTTGGCTTGCAGGAAAAACAAACTATCAGGAAAACTACAACACATGACGTGGTAAAACATAAAGTAAGGTTTGTGGATTTCATAGGTTAAATATTTTAAGTTTATACTAAATAGATTGTTCTAATTATTTAAAAAATATACAATAAACCTGTAACTACTTATTCCCAACTTATAACACTGGAAGCTCACGAGTCTGGTATATGGTTAATTGGCGATTTCAAAGCTCCTTCTTATCAATTTACAAATTACGTTAATATAAGTATTAAACTTTCGCAACCGAGCGAAGCGAGCTCATGAGCCAAAGGCGAATAAATCACTATCCCGCCAATATACTATATACCATGTTGGCAGTAGTAGTTATAATTAAAAATTATCAAGTCTCATCCAAAAACCCCATCCAAAATCTTCCATCACTTCTGAACGTACAATAATCTCATTTTTACCTGCTTGTAAAGGTAAAACAACCTCAAATTGATCTGGAATAAGTCTACTGTTACCATATTTTTCTCGATCGGGATTCCACCAATTTCTATCAGGGCCATGAAATATTTCCTCATTATTACAGTATAGCTTGAATCTGTCAGTATAACTAAAAAAGCATTTAAGGTCTTTTGCCTGAGCCATATCTATAATTGTTTTTGCCAGAATTGTATTGTGGGTATAACCAGGATAAATTGCACCTAAGTTAAGGACCCCTCTGTCATCCGTTTTCGCTAAAGTCCAGTTTTCTCCTTCAAGCAATGAACTATCCGGCAACTGCTCCATGGCAAATGAATCCGGTTTAAGGTTGGTGATCAACCATTGCTCAACTAAATTTAATTCTCTTACTTTCTCCCAATTATCATGCAAAATGGGGACAATATCCTTCGGTTTAAGTTTCGTCACCTTTAAATTTTTATAATATGCGCTACCATACCAAGATGCCCAAAAACGAATTCCACCGCTTGAAAAGGGAATATCATAGATAGTGTAAATACATGTATCATTAACATATATATTGGTGAAAAAATTGCTTACTTCCATTTTAAATTTTATCCACTCATTAAGATTTAAAATAAATTGGTTTTGTGATACAGGCCAAAGTTTCCATGAACCTTTATTATTTCCCCATATGCCCA
>CAYMQP010000052.1:0-11448 GCA_964392505.1 uncultured Bacteroidales bacterium | reverse complement strand
GATTGTAAGTTTACAGTATCACGAAATGTAGCAAAATGGAAATTACACCCATAATCAACCTTTTTCTGCATATTGTAATCAATTCCAACAAAGCCATTTCTATTAGTAATCATCATTTCAAATTCGATACGGTGATTGTTCCAACTGGAATCTCCTACCCAAGGTGCGATTGTATCTAATCTGATACTATCACATTTTAAAAAGTAATAAGGGCCTGAATCATTTAGTTGTATAAAATTACTTGGTGCAACAATCCAGTTATTTTCATGTGTACCATTTAATGGATCGGAAAATAGAATTTCTTCAGAATTATAACATGATGAAGCTAATACTAAAACTATCAGAATCGATTCGATTAGGTTTTTCTCTATCATTTTTTTTATTTTGAAAAGTGTCATTTATCTATTACTGTCAACTCGTTTATAGCAACAACTGAGTTGGCATGTTTTTTATCATTTATACCCCCAAAGTTCGGGAGATAGATTAAAATCGGAGTTGTTTTATTACCTCTTTATAAATTCTTTAAAATAACCAAGTGCAAATTACAATTTCCTTGGGCTTAAATCAATAGTTGTTAGTGTTTTTTAAGTTAAACGAAGACAAAGGATCAAGATGGGCGAGATCGCTTCTCCCGCCTTTGGCGTGCTCTCGATGATGTATAGAAGAGGCTTCCGGCTTTAAGTCTGTCTATCGTCCAATGTCAATTAGCTATCAAAAATTAACCCCCAACCCCTTAAAAAGGGGCAATAACTTCGGCATAGCAATAACGCAGTTTTCCCTCCTTTTGAAGGAGGGCAGAGAGGTTAAAAAACTTTAATAATTGTCTTTGGTCGTGCGGCAGGCGTGGCCGCACGAAACAATGGCAAGTGGGTAGGAAATGCAATTAAAATCAATATTGTTTGCTAAAACTCAATAGTACCTTTAGCATAGTGAATCAATTATTATATAAAACAGGAAAGTTACGGCTAACGGTTTCCGCAAGGTATTAGTTGCCGATTTATTTTTTGTTTGTTTGTCATAGCATACAAATTATGAAAAATTATTTACTTATCAATTTGCAATACACCGGCAATTGATGCTATGTGGTGTTAGCGGTTGTTTTTATCTTATCATTTCTCGTATTGCTATCCTATAGCCAACTTCATCATTTTTTTTAACGATTATCAGACGATTATAATAAATGTCTGTTATAGGATTATTCGATCCTGTTTCCTTATCAAATATCTGTAACCGACCATAATCCGAATCAATCCTTTTATTGTTTACATTGTGTTGAATCAAAGGTGATTCTATTTTTAAATATCTATTTGTATCATCTGCAAATACTGTTGCTTCAAAAAGATATCTGATATCTCCATTAGTTGAATCAAACTGTGCAACCTCAAAGAAATCCTCATAAGCGTTGAATACTGGAAGTCTTTTTATATTATGTTTTCGTAATATTTCTCCCCATTTATTGGGTTTGTATAAATGCATAGTATAATCAATTAACTCTGCACCTCCATATCTCCCATGTCCTGGTATTACTATTATTGCAGAACCATATTCTTTTTTAACTTTCTCAATAGTTTTTGACCATTCATTTATATTTGCATCGCCAATATTCCCTACCCATCCATTATAACTTCTGATTTCATTGCCCCCAAAAAGTATCTTTTCACGTGGTATCCAGACTATTATTCCATCATTGGTATGTGCTGCTCCAAGAAAGTGACATATGATTTTCTCATCACCAACTTTTAATTCAAGCTTTGGATCAAATCCAATTTCTGGAACTGGTAATCCCTTTTCTACTGCGATTGTTCGTGTTAATTCGTATGCATATGTTTTAATTCCATTTTTCTGTACTATATCTAATCCTTCCATAGCATCAGGATGCCACATGTCAATAATATAACCAATAATTTTAGAGTGGAGGTTTTCAATTGTCCAATCAATAAGGTTTTGAGTCTCTGTATCTGAGTCAGGTGTCGATACAATAATTGCTTCTCCATTATTTATATGGATAATTCCATTATTGTTATCACAAGTGTGAATATATGTATACTCCGTCAATTTTGTAATTATAAGCCTGTCTGATACTTTAATCTCCTGTCCTAATATATTTATGGAATATGCAATTGATAAGATGCAGGCTAATTGTGCTATTTTTTTTACTTTCATTATATTTTACTTATGATTATTTATAGATAGTCATAGTTTAATCAAATAGCTATACCCATGTTTTTCGAACCCTAAATTATCATAAAACTTATGTGCCCTATCCCTCAGGATATTACTGGATAATGTTAATTTATAGCAACCATTTTTCTGGCAAATTCCTTTAGCATATTCCATCATTTTTTTTCCAATACCTTTTGATCTATAATTCTCATCTACAACAACATCTTCAACAACTCCCGAGGGTGCTCCTTTATGAGCAAGATTATCCATAATTAAAAGTTCAAAAGTTCCAACAACCCTACCTTTAACCTTTGCAACATATAATGAATAATTTGGATAAAGTTTGAATTTATTAAAAATATTTTTAGCACTATCTATTGAAAGAATCTCATCATTATCTATTTGTGCATAAAGCTTTAGTATAAAAGGAATATCAACAGTTGTAGCTTTGGTTATTTCAAGATTATCAATCATATACTTATAAATAAGTTGCTCATTTTCAGAAAATCTTATCACATTTATATGTTATTACTAATTTTAAAAGTATTGATAAAATCTAATTTATCGAACCTATTATGTTTTTAAAAATAACCGTTAACGTTCCTCGCGTATGAAACTGTAGCAGTTTTCCGGGCTGCGTTCATATCCACCGTTAGTTTTTTTGCACAAGGTACAAAACATTCGCAACCCATCTACACCCGTTATGTTTTATACGCGATGATAGCCAAAGTAGTTTATTCGAAACTATAATCCTCTACCTTGATCCATTTCTTATTTATCTGCGCAAAGGAGGTCTTTTCGATTCCATTTTCCCGAACTGTTCTTGCTAGTTTGATAGCTTCACTTTTATCTTGTTCTCCATTTAATGTAATTGCATATCTATTTGTTAAGGTAGTTTCATAAAGTTGGATGGAATATTCTTTTCCTTTTTCATGTATTTTTTCAGCAATGTTTCTTGCAATCGATTCTGCTTTTTCTTGTCCTAAAGATTTGGGAATTGTACTTACAATAGTAAACCAAACCCCTTCAGATGCAAATTTTTTGTTTTGTGAAGTATCAGATACTAGAATAGTACTATGTTTTATTACTGAATCACTTGGCATCTCAATGTTAAATTCCAAACCATTTTTTAATTCTTCCGCTAATTCCTTAGAAATTTTTGGTTTACTGTATTTTACCAAAACATCAACAGCCCAATCATGTAGAGCAGGATTAACTTTTAAGTCACTATCTTTAATAATAGAAAGCGAGATTTTTAAGTACTCTTGCTGTACTTTGAAATTATCTATCATTAATCCTGCAATTCCGATTCCCAGTGGAATAAAAATTATCGCGATTAAAGTTTGAAACCTTTCAATAATTCCCTTAGGTTTTTCTTTTATCTCTTTTTTAATTTTTTCGTTACTCATAATAGAATTTTTTTTGTCATTATTTTGGCTAACTCGTTTATAGCAACAACTGAGTTGGCATGTTTTTTATCATTTATACCCCCAAAGTTCGGGAGATAGATTAAAATCGGAGTTGTTTTATTACCTCTTTATAAATTCTTTAAAATAACCAAGTGCAAATTACAATTTCCTTGGGCTTAAATCAATAGTTGTTAGTGTTTTTTAAGTTAAACGAAGACAAAGGGTCAAGATGGGCGAGATCGCTTCTCCCGCCTTTGACGTGCTCTCGATGACGTATAGAAGAGGTTTCATGCTTACTGATTCATATGTTTATTTTTAAAAACCGTCTAAAAAAAATCAATAAAAATTCAAGCAGGGTTTTCGGGTGCGATGGATTGCGGAGAAACCCTGTCTGATTGAGGACGCAGGACGAGTGAGTTGGGTTTCGCAAGAAGAAAGCCCTGCGTAGAATTAAACTATTTTTTTTCGAACGATGACCTTTTTTGCATACTTTTTTATGTAGCAGATAAAAAAGTATGTCGAACTGTTTGCGAACAGTTCGAAAAAATGGCTCGTGGGTTGAAAAAATAAAAGTAATATGTCAATAAATAGGAAATTACTCCCTCATGAAGGAGAAGTCACTGAGTGACAGGGGGTGTGTATTTTATTATAAATACTAAAAAAACCAGATTATCGCGTCATCCCGCTATTAGCGGGATTCCTCTCAATGACGGAATAGGGTATTAAAAAGCCGGACTTGCTGCCCGGCATTTTAAACTAGAAAGACAACTTGTACCTACCTGTCCATATTCATTATACAAAGTAATACATAATTTATTTCTTGTTTTAAGCAAAAGGTAATTATAAGCGATAAAAAGTACTGAAACCTAAGGTATTTAGATTATAGTATAATGCTACATATCAATAATTTGCGGTGATATATGTTATTGCAAAAATTAGTTAATAATTAAATTCTTTTAGTAATTTAACTAACGTTTACCTGTTACTATAAATTGATACTTTACTAATAGATCAATCATGAACTCAAAAAACAGCTTGATTTTTATTGTTGAAGATGATATTCCATGCGGAAAACTTATATTTTATTACCTGAAGAATAACAGATTCAGACAAGTTGAATTATTTACCAATATAAGGAATTGCCTCGATAACATGGATCGCAAACCTCGTATTCTGATCACCGATTATCGTTTAAAGAGTGGTAATGGTTTAATTCTGATGCAGGAAGCCAAAAAAATATATCCGGAGTTATATTGTATCATGCTTTCGGGTATGGATTATGAGCAAATAATCTCAAATCATAACAATGCCGAAAGTTATATCAATAAATACATTAAAAAAGGTTGTACCGGTATGGACGATTTACTTATAACACTTAATAACTGGGTACACAACCAATACGTTGAGTATTTTTACTAACACGATATTTTATCGTACTAACTTGCACGCAATGCAGGTTATAATCGGCAATTCTATCCCGGTTTTTAACATTCCCATTGGTATCTTATACAATCCACTACGAATCAGTGCTTAAAATAATAATTTGTAGTTATAATAAATAATTGAAATTCTCTCTAAAAATCTGTAACTTAACCTAACAATACTATATCTGAATTCAATTATTAATTTCCATTTGGTGTTTACAAATTCGGGAAAACAATTACTTATTAGCCTGAATAATACATATTTAAATGGAAACATCCGAAAACCTGAAACCATCCCTTATTCCGGAAGATAAAAACCTGGATATTTTACTGGGAAATATCTTTGACAACCTAAGGCAGGCGCTTGTTATTTTCGACCTTGCACTTGATATACATTTCTTTAATCAGGTGGCGAACGATTATTCCGTTAAACTTTTTGGTAAACCCTTAACGCCTGGAGAAAATTTGGGGAATTTCATAACAAAAGAAAAAGTAATCTCTTTCCAAAAGATTATAGAAAAGGTAATAAAGGGCGATGAGGTATCGACAGTAGTAAAATTTGAGAGTCCTTCAGGAGAACTTGTCTGGTTTGAGTTTTCCTTTACTTCTCTCTTAATTGCCGGAGAAAAAGTTAACTACATTGTTGTTCATGGTGCAGATATTACCCAGTTAAAAACGTACGAGAGTAAAATCGGTGAGACCGAAAAACGTTACCAGGCAGTTGTTCAATCACAATCGGAAATGATATGCCGGTTTACCATCGATGGTACCATCACCTTTGTAAATAATGCCTATTGTAATTTCTTCAATACTACGGAAATGGAAAGCATCGGGTCAAATTTCTTTCATCGTGTTCCCGATATTCTAAGAGTGAAATTGAAAGACGATATCATGACTTTAACTCCGAGTAAACCCAATAATAATTATGTTGAAAGACTTGTTGGGAAAGATGGAAGCAACCGGTGGATTTCAGGTACCAACACAGCTATGTTCGATAATGATGGTAATTATACAGAGATTCAAACTGTAGCAAAGGATATCACTATGTTGAAGAATATCGAGCAGGAATTAATTCGGGAAATAGAACATGCCGAAGAATCGGACAGACTAAAATCTAATTTTCTGACAAATATTTCACACGAGATCCGGACACCTTTAAATGGTATACTGGGATTTATAAGTTTATTAAAATCAGATAAATTCAGAAAAGATCAGTTAGGTAAATATTACGATCTTATTGAAGACTCAGGTAAACAATTACTTGAAATAATTGAGGATATGCTGGAGGTTTCAATGATAGAAACGCACCAGCTGAAATTTCATTATACGAATGTCTATCTTCCGGATACCTTTAAAAGTATTGAAGAATATGTAAATAAATCACATAAGAAAAAAAGTAAAAGCCACATTGAAATAAAAAAAATTATCCCGTCATCGGGGCCACGCTTTATTAAAACTGATGGTACCAGGTTATATCAGGTTTTTATCAAGTTATTGAATAATTCTTTTAAATTTACAAACGAAGGGTGCATAGAGTTTGGCTATTATCAATCGAGGGAAGATATATTTCGATTTTTTGTTCGTGATACAGGTGTTGGAATACCAAAGGATAAGCAACAAGTTATTTTCAGGCCGTTCAGGCAGGCAGAGGAAACACCCACCCGCAGCTATGGCGGGAGCGGTCTCGGACTAACCATAGCCAAAGCTCTGGTGGAGAGTATGGGAGGCAAAATATACCTGGTATCTGAACCTGGCAAAGGCTCCAACTTTTATTTCGATTTACCGGTTCTTGAAGCCACGAAGGAAGAATCAGTATCAAAAAAGAAAATGACCGAAGAAAAAGTATATAACTGGCAGGATATAAAAATTCTGATTGTTGAAGATATTCAAATGAACTTTATTGTACTTAAGGAATTTCTCCGGGATACAAAGGCAGTTATTATACCGGCCAAAACGGGAAATCAGGCTTTAGATGCATTTAAGAAACATCCCGATATTAATATAGTCCTACTCGATATCCGGCTTCCTGATATTAGCGGATATGATGTTGCGAAAAGAATCAAAGAAAAAAATAGTAAAATTCCAATTATTGCCGAAACGGCATACACGCATGGTTCGGATCAGGTTGAGGCTTATAAAGCAGGTTGTGATAGTATATTACTCAAACCAATTAATAGAGAAATATTGCTTGAAACTATAAACGACTTTTTAAAGTAACAACAAAGCTTGTTTAAGAATTCATTATTGGATTATAATAGACTGATTACCATAACTTAGAAAATCCCAACCTTACAATTGTCAATTCTTTATATTGTGTTCTTTAAAATCGAAATGGATTGTGTTGAACGTTTTTGCCAGAAGTCGTCCCGATTCTCACGGGACTCGGTTCAAACCCGCAATCTACCCGACAAGAATGTCGGGATGCACTATCCAATTATGCTACGGGTCCTTGATGGGAGTGGCAATCTGGTTTATTAAAAAACCAGTTCATCGCAGTCGTCGTACCCCCTCCTTCGTGATGACGGCATGTAATAGTTATGAAATATTTTCTATCCTTAAAAGTTTTTTTATCTTGCATATATGTGCGTTGGAAATAGTGTAATGATAGTAAATGATAAATAGACCATAACTGTTAATGCTCCCGGCATGAAATATTTATTTTCTTTCCTAATCTTCATGGTTTTTACCTCCGCTGCATTTTCGCAAAATACCCAAAAAATCGACAGCCTTCTAAGGGTATTGCAGAATACCAAAAATAAAGCCCTAGTTTTGAATGAATTAGCCAGTTGTTATATTAAAATTTCTCCTGAAGAAGCTAAGAAATATGCCTTAATGGCCCTGGAAGAAGCAACTCGAAATAACAATAAAAAACAGCTGGGAGAAGCATTAAAGAATTCTGCATTAGCATATCAATATCTGAATGAATATGAAAAGAGTCTTGAATACACCGACTCAGCCATAGTAATATTAAAGGAGATAGGTGATGATAAAAAACTACTGAGTTGTGAGGAGATTAAAGGAGTAACCTTTCTATTACAAGGCAATTATAATAAAGCACTGGAGATATTAAATTCCTGTGCTGAAAAGGCAAAAATGATGGATGACAAATATATCTATTTAACCAGTTTAATACAGATCGGAAGAATTCACATGGTCAAAAGAAACACAAATGAGGCACTGGATTATTTTGATAAATCGCTGAAGTTAGCAAATGAATTCAACGACAGCATATTAATAGGTAGTATTTATCATTTTACAGGAGTAGTTTATCAATCGCAGCAGAAATTTGAGCAGGCTATCGAAAATTATCTGAAAGCATTGCACATTTACGAAGAAGAGAATATGTTTACGAAAATACCATATATATTGGTGTCTCTGGGCTCGGTTTTAAAGGAAACTAAAAATTATAATGAAGCTATCGGATATTATACCGATGCTCTGAAGTATTACCAAAATACAAATGACCGATGGGGTATGAATCAGCTTTATGTTTATATGGGTTCGATATATTTCGATATGAATAACCTGGATTCAGCCTGGATTTTTTATAATAAATCGTTGAATTTAAGTAAGGCAATTGAAGAGAATTCGGCAGAGTGTTATGCTCTGTATAAAATGGGTGAGATTTTAATCCATCAGAAACAGTTTAATGAAGCACTGGAATACCTTAATATGGCATTCATACTAACCAGGCAAGTAGGCAATAATCATCAGTTAGTAAACATATTATATAATATGGGTATTTGTTATCTGCATATGGGAAATGCAAACAGAGCTTTGAAAACATTGAATAATGGTCTCAAACTGGCAGATTCTCTTGATTTCATGTATGAAAGAATGATCTTAAACAAGGAAATTTCAAATGCCAATAGCGAATTAGGACATTATAAAAAAGCTCTGGCTCATTTCCAGGTTTATTCCGAGTTACGCGATTCAATATACCAGGAAACTGCTCAAAAAAATCTTGTTGAAATGGAGCAAAAGTATCAGTCCGAGAAGCAAAAGTCAGAAATAAGTGAGCTTAAACTCGATAATATTGAGCAGGAAGTAATAATCAGGAAACAAAAGTCTATTCGAAATATTTTTTTACTTGGTTTCCTGTTTGCTGCACTCACAGGATATCTTTTTTACCGAAGCTATGTATCAAAACGGAATGCAAACAAAGAAAAAGAAGTACTGCTTAAAGAGATCCACCACAGGGTAAAGAACAATTTGCAGATTATTTCCAGTTTGTTGAGTATTCAATCGGAATATGTAACCGATAATAAAATTTCCGGGGCAGTTCAGGAAAGTCAAAGCCGGGTGCAAGCCATGGCGCTGATACATCAATTACTTTATCAAGAAAAAAACCTTACAAAAATTAATTTCAGCGACTATTTGAAACAATTAACTTCATCTTTAGCCTCAATCTATCAAAAAGAAGGATCCAACGTTGATGTTGCTATCGATGCTGCTGATAGCTGGTTTACTATCGAAACATCAATACCCCTGGGGTTAATTATAACGGAACTGATCTCCAACTGCTACAAATATGCTTTCCAAAATGGCAACGAAGGCAAAATCGGTATAATGTTACAACCGGTTTCAGAAAAAAAGTATTCACTAACTATTTCGGATAATGGAAAAGGATTGCCGAAAGGAACCGATATACACGCTTCAAATTCAATGGGATTAAAACTCGTAAATATCTTAACCGGACAACTGAACGGGCACTTACGCTATGAACATAACAACGGAGCTGTTTTTAACGTAGAATTCTCAGAAAACAGATAACTATTTTTAATACTACATTTATATGTAAAAAATAACACGATATCATTCTACATCTGAAGATTAATATAAATAAATTATCCAACCATGTCCAACATAAAAATACTAATTGTCGAAGACGAAGCTATTATTGCCGAAGATATAAAACTGCAGCTTATTAAGCTTGGTTACCAGGTCACCGGTATTTCAAAAACGTATGAAATGAGTTTAAAACTTATTGAAGAGGAAGTTCCGGATATTATACTGGTAGATATCAGGCTCGAGGGAAAGAATGATGGTATTGACCTGGTGCAGGTAATTAAAGAAAAATACGATATACCGGCAATATTTCTGACCAGTCATGCCGATAAGGCAACTGTCGAAAAGGCCAAAAAAGTGAATCCCGAAGGATATTTGCTGAAACCTTTTAAAAAGGAAGACTTGTATACTTCAATCGAAATTGCTTTTTCGAATTATATTGAAAGGCAAACTAATATACAAGCCGCAAAGGTTTTTGAGAACGAAAACAGCCCAGTAATCAAGAACAGTATATTCGTAAAAAAGGATCATTTGCTAATTAAGATCAGGTTCGATGAGTTGAAATGGATTAAAGCCGAACGTAATTATGTTGAATTGCATTGCGACGATAAAATGTACTTAACCCGGTCTACCCTTAAAGAATTTCTCGAAAAACTTCCCAGCGGTCAATTTATCCAGGTTCAACGATCGTATGCTGTAAATGTCGATCATATAACAGCTATCGAATTCTCCACGCTGTTGCTAGGTAATACTAAAATACCCATAGGACGCTCTTATTTTGAGGCCATTAAAACGAAGCTCAATATTGCAACATGAATTATACAATTCCATCCTACTTAAAGTTAAATAAACGAAAAAACGTAATTTCTATTTTCATCCCCTCCCAAATTTATTTTCATCCCTGGCTGATGCATCTCAGCACAAATAATTGACATTCACCTGTTTCAGGTTTTATTTTAAAGCACATTTAATACCGTCAGTAACAATTACAGGATATGATTCAGTAATTGTCTCTTTCGGATTAATGTATTTGTAATAATTAATAATGTCTGTTAAAACCAAAGGAACCCAACTTTAAAAATACGAACCATGAAAAAATCAATTATACTCAGCCTTACAATTACTTTCTCTATTATACTTACTTGTTTTTGTCAGCCAGGTATATTAAATCCCTATTTTGGTACAAATGGTATAGTAACCACTGGATTCGGCACTACACAAAGCTTTTGTACGTCGATGATCCTACAGCCTGATAATTGTGTTTTGGTGGCAGGTCTGACTTATGTAGTTGATTCCTCCGAATTTGCACTTATGCGATATAGTCCCGAAGGACTATTAGACAATACTTTTGGTTCGGATGGAACAGTTATAACGAATTTGGGGACCGGAGGAGAATTTGTTATGTCTTCAGCTCTTGCTCCGGAAAATAAAATTGTACTGGCAGGCTTTTATTATAATGTAACTGATCCAAAGATTGATATTGCAGTTGCTCGCTATAACACGGATGGTACACTGGATCCTTCATTTAATGGAAACGGAAAAGTATTGACAGATTTTAATGAGACCAACGCCGGAGCAAATTCAGTTGCCGTACAACAAGATGGAAAAATTGTGATTGTTGTTCAAGGGGAAATCTATTGTTTTGCGCTTATACGTTATAATAC
>CAYMQP010000051.1:12084-16099 GCA_964392505.1 uncultured Bacteroidales bacterium | reverse complement strand
GGGTATGGTATTGGTTACCATGATCTTGCTATTCCAAACGTGCTGAGGATTTACGAAGGAGAATTAGACCAAGTTCGTGCGTTGAATACAGAAACTTCAGAAGCCATTTTGATAGAATGTAATATCGATGATATGAATCCCGAGCAGTATGAGTTCATCATGGAAAAATTATTTGATGCGGGAGCACAGGATGTTTTTTTGGTACCGATTATTATGAAAAAATCACGACCCGCTATTCAGCTAAAGGTTTTATGTGCCCAGACAAATCAAACAGCTATGGAAAACATACTTCTGCATGAAACTACTTCTCTGGGTGTTCGTCATACTAACGTCACCAAATCGATGTTGCATCGGAATACGCGAACTATTAAAACACAATACGGTTCCATCAGGGTAAAGGAAGCAACACTCGATGGTAAGGTAATTAAATACAAAGCTGAGTACGACGATTGTGCCAACGCTGCCCGAGCAGCTAAAGTGAGTTTAAAGGAGATTTATAGAGAAGTGGATCAGCAATGGAAGAATAAAAAACGATAGATTATGGATGAGCAAAAACTACGTGATATATTACATCAAGTTAAAAGTGGAAAATTAGAGATCGATGAAGTTTTAAACCTTCTTAAAAACTTAGACTATACGGAGCTTGGCTATGCTAAAGTCGACAACCATCGTTCGTTGCGTACCGGTTATCCGGAAGTAATATTTGGGCAAGACAAGGAACCTGAGCATATATTGGGAATTGTAAATCATATGCTCGAACACGATAATAATATCCTTATAACACGCACTAGCGAGAAAATATATAATAAAATCAAGGCCATATCGTCTGAAGCTGAATACCACTCGATTGCCCGTACCATTACTATTCGAAAAAAAACTGTGAAAAAACCGGCAACACATATTGCACTGGTATCGGCCGGCACTTCCGATATGGCCGTCAGCGAAGAAGCCGCCATTACAGCTGAAATATTCGATAATGAAGTCAGAAGATACTATGACATTGGAGTGGCCGGAATTCATCGATTTTACAGCAATCTGAACGAAATCAGGAAAGCCCGGGTTGTTATAGTGGTTGCTGGAATGGAAGGAGCATTACCCAGTATTGTTGGGGGTATGGTGGATAAACCTGTTATTGCTGTTCCTACCTCAGTTGGCTATGGTGCCAATTTTGGTGGATTATCTGCCCTGCTGGGCATGCTTACCAGCTGTGCCAGCGGAGTAAGCGTTGTAAATATCGATAATGGTTTCGGAGCTGGCTTTCTTGCCAGTATGATTAATAAGCTTTAAAAGCAGATGCCGGAAACGGAAAGTGTGTTATTATCAGTTGCCTATTTGCCAAATAACCAATATTTTTCAAAATTATTGACCTATTCTCATATAACCATCGAAGTTTATGATACCTACCAGAAACAAAGCTATCGTAACCGGGCTACCATTTTAGGTGCCAATGGCAAACTCGATCTGGTAATTCCGGTAAAACGTCCCGATGGAAATAATACCAAAACACGCGATGTTTTAATCGATTACGACACGCCCTGGCAGCAAATTCATTGGAAAGCTATCGTTTCGGCCTATAAAAACAGTCCCTTTTTCGATATTTTCGAACCGGAAATTAAGCCTCTTTTTAAACGAAAAGAAAAATATCTTATAGACTGGAATCTTTTACTACTGAACGCTATTTTCGAGATGACATGGACAGAACTGGAATATAATAAATCGGAGTTCTATATTAAATCTACCGAAGAAATATATGATGATTTTCGCGAAAGTATCCATCCTAAAAAACGATTGCAACAAACCGACGATTTGTTTTCACCCATCCCTTATTTTCAGGTTTTCAGCGAAAAATTCGGATACGTTCCCAATCTTAGCTTTATCGATTTGTTATTTAACGAAGGGCCACAAGCCGCATTTCTATGCAGAAAAATGAGAAAAAAGGGCAACTAAGTAAGTTGCCCTTGCTGACCTATTGACACATAGAACACTGTGCTAGAATCTAAATCCAAATGTCGTCATAGCCTTGATTTTTTCCGAAGAAATTTCCGCCGATACCGGATTTGCAACAAATGGTGAGCTATAGAGCATATAGCGTTCCTCACCCGAAGTATATGAAAGTGCGAAATCAACAAAGAAGTTTTTATCCCGCAGTCCCAAACCTCCACTATAGCTGAGTTTATAAGCATCGGCATTGGGTTCACTTTCTTTATAAGGACTACCATAATATCCAAACCCTCCTCTGAGATATAATTTACCCAACCTGAATTCAATTCCTGTCTTAATATTCAGGTTATCGCGATATATAGCTCTGATTGTTTCATTCTCATCGGCAAAATCATATCCATCGCTTGCATCAGTAAGACGCATACCGCCATAATTTATGTATTCGATATCAGAACTAAGTATGGCGAGTTTTCCAACCATAAGTCCCAGACTTCCAATAGCTTTGGCAGGAGAAACAATACGATATTCATAACTGGCATAATCCAGGGTGTAACCATATTCATCGATAGGCAGAACTGTACCGTATAAGTAGGAATGTAATTCAGCATCGTAAACCTCGCTAAGGTAATAGCTAACCGGTAAATGATAAGCTAATCCTAACCTCAGAGGAGCTATAGGTCGTACAATAACTCCTAGTTTAGCAGTATAGCCGATTCCCGACACGTTAAGATTTTCATCATAGTCGAAAAATTCGATTCCTCCGCTATCCGACTCACGGAAAGACGATTTTTCACGATATTCTACTGGAAGCAGTGAAAATGTAGCTCCGAAATAAAAAACATGTTCATAATTAAATCCTAACGATAAAACCCATTCGTTCATTTTGCCCGACCGGCCAAGAATATTTTGCTGATCAATATCGATATTTCCCAGCGTATCCCTGATGTCAGTATTCAGATGATAGTATCCGTCAGTACCCAAATCCATAATACCTCCATCATAAAACAGCCCTTCTGTATATGGTAAGAGGTAATCCAATTCGACAGGACCGGAGCCTTCACCATAGTTGGCCGATTCGACAAACATATCGCCAAGTGATGTATTTGTATTCCGGCCTTCAATCAGAATATTCTCATTAAAATTATTCAGTTTATTGAATCCAAAAGCAAATGTGCCACTTATAATACCCTTGTCGGCAACGTTAAATGTGGATACATATCCGAGATTATTAAAATTGAAATTGTATTTAATATCTTCTTCTGTACTGCCATTGTAACGTGCGTTCACCCTGCTGTAAAATAATTCGGGTGTAAATGTAATTTCCGAACCACGGTATACACCTAATCCGGCAGGATTCTGTGAAACCGTATAGAAATCACCTCCAAGAGCGCCGAAAGCACCGCCCAGTGCAACTGAGCGGGCAGTACCTCCGGGATATATCTGAGAGTATCGTAATGCATCAACCTGGTTTTGTCCGAATGAAATTAAGGACAGGAATAGTATAATGAAGAAAGGAAATAACCTTTTCATTTTGAATGATTTTACTGGTTTGTAATAATGCTCTGATTATCGTCGCGAGCCTGAAGAACGGGATGAACTACTTGATCTTGAGGAACTACCTGAACTTCGTGAACTTCCCGAACTTCGTGAACTCGAACTGCTTGAACGTGAATAGCTACCGGAACTGCTGGAGCGGGAACTACTCGACCGCGAATAACTACCCGAGCTGTGCGAACTTGATCTACTTGGACGTGAATAACTACCAGAACTCCGTCCGCTGCTTGATGAACTAGTCCTCGTAGGTGTATAAGTAGAACCCGAACTTCTGCTAGTAGAAGATGAAGAACTTCTGCCACCAGATGGCCCTGTATAGGTCGAAGTTCTACTGGTCGATGATCGACTGTATGAGTTCGAACTGGGCTGTGTATAGTGGCTTGAACTACGTGAATCGTTTGGCTGTATCGTTCGACCACTTGTAGTAGTTCGTGTCTGTGGTGCAGTACGGGTATAATTATATGTTTCTGTTCTCCTGTTGGAGGTTGTCGTTACAGTTCTCCGAGTGTCAGTACTTGTA
>CAYMQP010000051.1:0-12074 GCA_964392505.1 uncultured Bacteroidales bacterium | reverse complement strand
TAATTCGTAGTTCTCGAAGTACGGCTGTATGCGGTTGGAGTACCGCTTGAGCCTCTCCGGGTTGTATAGTATGTATTTGAAGACCTTGAATACCGGTGTCCATGATATACGTTACGATAATAAGCAGTAGGATAATAATAGCTATCGTAGTATCCATGGTAGTAACTATTCCAACCCCAGTAATAAGGATAAGGATCGTACCAGCCATAGTAGTAATAAGGTCTGTAATAATAAGGTCTGTAATAATGATACGGATAATAACCCCAATAATAATAGGGATATCCCCATGAAATTCCCCAACTCCAGTAAGGGTAACCCCACGAAAATCCGAACGACCAGTAAGGATATGGATCCATAAATACCATATCGTAATAACCGCAACTGTAACAAACTGAATTAAAGCGGCGGAAACGGGTTTCGTAATCGCAATCGCAGTAATCGGAAGTGGAACTCCTCTTTTCTTCTTCCTCTTCATCAGCCAGGTATTCCGATCCTATATAATCTTTATCGCCATTATATTCAGATGCCTGTTTGTCGATAGTATCGTTTTTCCTGTTCTTAGCTTCCTTTTCAAGCGATTCTCTATACCGCTCATAATCACTTTTAAGATGCTCATCCTGCTGTTCTTTTTCATCGGAAGTGTCGTTTTTGGGATCATAGTAGAGATCGTCAAACTCCTGCGCAGTTAGATAGCTTATAGAGGCTATCATAAATGCCGCCACTGCTGTTATGTATTTTAATGTTTTCATGACCAACCCTCCGTCTTCTTATTTTGGTGAATATATAAATTTTATTTTTTTACTTTGCACGAATCAATTTATTTAAAGACATTCAAATATTATACCAAACTTATCAACATGGCTAAAGAATTGACTAACAGGGAGGAAAATTACTCACAATGGTACAACGATTTGGTGATTAAAGCCGATCTGGCTGAAGCATCAGCCGTAAGAGGATGCATGGTTATTAAGCCATATGGTTATGCTATATGGGAAAAAATGCAGAGCATCCTGGATAAAATGTTTAAAGATACCGGACATGTTAATGCTTACTTCCCGTTGTTTATTCCAAAATCGTTTTTTAGCCGTGAAGCTAAACATGTTGAAGGATTTGCCAAAGAATGTGCTGTTGTTACGCATTACAGACTAAAGAATGATCCTGAAGGGAAAGGAATCATTGTTGATGAAGAAGCAAAACTTGAAGAAGAACTGATTATCAGGCCAACTTCGGAAACCATTATATGGAACACTTATAAAAACTGGATACAAAGCTATCGCGACTTACCCATTCTAATAAATCAATGGGCTAATATCGTTCGCTGGGAAATGCGGACCCGCCTATTCCTGCGAACGGCTGAATTTCTCTGGCAGGAAGGCCATACAGCTCATGCTACCAAAGAAGAAGCCCAAGAAGAAACATTAAGAATACTTGAAATTTATGTCGACTTTGTAGAAAATTATATGGCATTACCAGTTATTAAAGGTGATAAAACCGAATCGGAGCGTTTTGCGGGTGCTGAAAAAACTTACACTTTTGAATCGATGATGAAGGACGGTAAAGCGCTTCAATCGGGAACTTCGCATTTTCTGGGACAGAATTTTGCCAAAGCTTTTGATGTTACATTTACCTCGAAAAAGGGTAAGGAAGAATATGTTTGGGCTACATCATGGGGTGTAACTACGAGGCTTATTGGTGCGCTGGTTATGGCACATTCCGATAATTACGGACTTGTTTTACCACCGCGTATTGCTCCTATTCATATTGTTATTGTTCCTATTTATAAAAAGACAGAGGATTTAGAAAAAATCTCGTCCTATGCCCTAGAAATTAAAAGTAAGCTTGAATCGCTTGGGTTTGTTGTTAAATACGACGATCGTGATACTCATAAACCCGGTTGGAAATTTGCCGAGTACGAATTAAAGGGGATACCTGTGAGGCTGGCAATCGGTCCGCGTGATTTACAAAACAATACTGTAGAAATCGCCCGACGCGATACATTGGTAAAAAAGACCTTACCCGTAAATGAAATAACAGCATATGTTCCCAAATTACTGGAAGAAATACAGTTAAACATATTCCAAAAGGCGTTAGAATTTCGTGAAAAGAACACCTATTATATCGACGACTGGAATGAATTCAAGGAAATTCTTGCCACCAAAGGAGGATTCATTATGGCTCATTGGGATGGAACTACAGAAACCGAATTAAAGATAAAGGACGAAACAAAAGCAACTATTCGTTGTATACCCTTCGATATAAAACCTGAAAAAGGTAAATGTATTTATTCAGGCAAACTCTCAAAACATAGAGTGTTGTTTGCTGTTGCATATTAACCCAATTTGATTCGAATTAAACACTGTATAAAATGAAAAAAGCTGCCATTATACTGGTCATAATCGTTTCGATAAGTTGCCAGTCGGGTAATAAAACTGATAACGATATAATGAAAAAACTTAATCAATATGCCGAGGTAACCCTAACCGCTGATTTATCAGAAATTTCAGATAACCATAAGCAAATGCTCCGGTTATTTATTGAGGCTGCCACTATTATGGATGAATTATTCTGGTTGGAAGCTTATGGAGACAAGAATCACTTACTCGATACCATTAGTGATAAAAACCTGAAGAAATATATTACAATAAATTACGGCCCCTGGGACAGATTAAATGGTAACAAACCATTTTTACATATAGCTGAAAAACCTTTAGGGGCGAATTTTTATCCACCTGATATCACCCGAGAAGAATTTATTGCACTTAAAGACAGTCTTAAACTGAGCCAATATACACTTATACGAAGGAATGAAATCGGCAAGCTAGTAATTATTCCTTACCATGAAGCTTTTGCCAATAAAATACAAAAAGCCGCGGAACTAATCAAAAAAGCATCAGAGTTAGCTGAAGATGACGGATTTAAGAAATACCTTTTGTTAAGAGCCAATGCCCTTTTAACCGATAATTACCGTGAAAGCGATATGGCATGGATGGATATGAAAACTAATGAGTTTGATTTTATCATAGGGCCTATTGAAAATTACGAAGATCAGCTTTATGGCATTAAAACGGCTCACGAAGCCTTTATTCTTAAGAAAGACTTAACGTGGTCGGAAAAATTGAACAAATACTCAGTGTTACTACCCGAACTACAGAAAAATCTTCCGATTGAAGATGCATATAAAGCTGAATCACCAGGGACGAGCAGCGACCTCGCAGCATATGACGTAATATACTATGCAGGCGATTGCAATGCAGGAAGTAAAACCATAGCTATTAATCTCCCGAATGACGAACAGGTACAACTGGAAAAAGGGAGCCGCAGGTTACAGCTTAAAAACGCTATGAAAGCCAAATTCGATAAAATACTGGTCCCCATAGCCAAGGAACTCATTATACCTGATCAGCAACAGCACATCACTTTCAATGCATTTTTCGAGAACACTATGTTTCACGAGGTGGCTCATGGCCTTGGGATTAAAAATACAATTAACGGCAAAGGATTGGTTAGGGAGGCCCTTAAAGAAAACTACACAACACTCGAAGAGGGTAAGGCCGATATTCTGGGTTTGTTTCTTGTAACCGAGCTTCAAAGTATGGGTGAACTTGATGTTGATCTCATGGATAACTATACAACCTTTTTGGCGGGAATATTCCGATCGATTCGTTTTGGATCGTCAAGTGCGCATGGAAAAGCAAATTTAATTCGCTTCAATTATTTTCGTGAAACAGGAGCCTTTACACGCGATTCCTCCGGTAGATATGCCGTTAACTTCGACAAAATGCAGCAATCTGTAATTGATTTATCGAATCAGATTATTACCATACAAGGAGATGGCTACTATGAAGGAGCGGCCAGGATGATTGAAAAATATACCATAATAACCGAGGAACTTCGGAACGATCTCGACCGGATAAATAGCCAAGGAATTCCTGTTGATATTGTTTTTAATCAGGGAGTTGATGTACTGGGACTTTGATAAACTGTAAAGGCTTTACAATAAAAATACAAATTGGATTAATTGTACTCACCTGTTTTTCTGAATTGTATAACCACTCCAACACAACGGCGGTCTTTTGAACTTTTACTATCACCTTCAGGAACCGATACCTCGATAATCAGATTGCGGGTAACCTCGTTGGTAAAAGTAACGGTTTCGCTATAGTCATCATTGGCATTATCGTATATTACCCTGCGCCCGGCATTGTCTTCAATAATTCTGAATTTTATATCGCCAAATTTACGATGAGCACATACTGATATATAATAGTCTTCGCCGCTATAAGCGATAATTTTTAATTCACTGGTTTGCCCCTGTCTGAATAGAGCACTCTTCGATTGTTTGCTATAAAAAAATGTATAATCGGCATATAGGCAATGATACTGATGATAATCAGTACAATCCTGGGCACTTGAAAAAGTAAGTGATAAAAAGAAAGTAATAATAAAAACTATGTAGTGCTGAGGTTTCATACTTAAAATTAATTATCCAGGTTTTCAGTAATTTTCTTTCTTGTAATCAGAGTAGCTTCCCGGAGTTTATTATATTGTTCCTTAGTAATTTTAATTTTCGATCCTCCTTTAATAATCAGCTTACCTTCCTCATCCTTACTTACTTGAGTCGGCTCCGATGTCGCTACCAGTTCGTTATAAACAGCGCGGATGGGATGTATTAATTCGATGGCCTCCGATACATTATCATCGTTAGCATATTGGAGCGAATAATTCATCAAGTTATCCAGAACCAGCTTTTGATCGCAAATCCGCTGAATAATAGGATTATCTTCTGAGTATGCATCAACAATTTGAAAGGCAAGATACAAGCTTTCAATAAACCCTCCGATCGATATCAGGGCAAATACTTTTTCTTTATCGTTCCTGGCCAGATAATTCGTGATACTTATTAATGCATCGTCGGATAGTACTTTGAGCGAATCGACATTTCTAAGGTTATCTTCGAATCTTATTAACATGGAAGGATCAAATGCCGATGATATTTTTAACTTATCGCTTAATCCGTACACAGCTGTAAAATAGGTTAATGCCTCTTTTTGGCGCTGAAATAATACTATATAAGCTAAGTCAGCAATATAAACTCCAAGATTCAATGATTGCGATTTGGAATCGAGATACCGGTTAGCACGTTCAACGGGCAATAGTAACTCGTCATTAAATGCAAGTTTTTCTTTATCGATTATATTCAGCATTTCATCGGGTGAAGGAAAACGATAGTAAATATCCTGCACTTCTTCTATCTGGTCAAACCCTGTAATATCATCACTTTCGATCTGATTCGAAACATTACTCTTGTTTTGGCAGGCAATAAAAAGTATTAGCACTAATATTCGTATTACATTTTTCATAACTTCCATAGAAGGTAATTTATTCATTTAAAATTAATAAAAACCTGAGTTGTAGAATACAAATAAATTAACTATTCTTGAACATAGGACTGAGTGCATTTACCAGATGTTGATTTATTTGTTTAATAAACGTGTTCAGATTGTATATCGTAAAAAACTCGATAATCTTTCGCAGGCCTTCAGCTAGAAGGAAAAGATAAAAGAATATGGCTGATAGAAATATGATAGCTAAATTGAAAAAATACGTATCGATATAAAGGTTAAAAATTCTTTTCTCAGCAGCAAAAAAATGTGCTCTTCCAAATTTATGATCCGGAGTTTTGTATACCGGTTCATCTTTTCGTATGAGCAAGTTACCCCATTCCTGTATTTTGGTAGTTTCTCTTTTACTTAGCAGAATTTCTTCGAGACTTAAATTATGGTATTTCTGGCGATAGGCAATAAGCTCTTCGTTCCCACCCAGCTCATTTCGAAGCTCTAGTAACTGATTATCCTTCTCCTCGATGGTATTATCCAGGTTTCTACTATACATTCGTTTAGTCTGATCGATAAATTTTCTTATCCTGTTAGCGGTTGAAATATTAAAATCGCTTGTAGTAAGCTGATTTATAAACGACACATCAGCTCTCTTAAGCTGTGCACCCAGTTTCGTTATCTCATTTTTAAGTAATTCTAAATCACTGGTAGTTTTTATCAGATCCTTATTGAGCTTTAGGTTTCGTTCAATAGTATTCAATTTAAGCGTAAGCTCAGGCAACAGGTAATTTATTTTATATGCAGCATCGCTTGACATTCGGTCTAAATCAAAAAACTTTTTCTGATAATCATTTCTTTTAAACTGGTTTACAGCAATCGCTTCGTATGCCCAGCGTGAAGTCATTATATCACCAACTAACGGAACGTATTTAGGATTTGTGAGCCTTGAATTTAGTTTTTCAAATCGTATCATAGCTCCACCCAAAATAATTTGTGGTACAAGCAATAGGGGAATCAAAATATAAATGGCAACTACCGATTTCAATGCAGATGAAATATTAAGCCCGACCAGATTGGCGAATACCGCTACCACAAATAGCATCGCCCAATAATAGAAAAACATGCCCTTTATTTGAAGAATCGAATTCCCTATCCATACATATAGTGCCATCTGTATTGCGGATAATACAATAAGGAATAAGATTTTCGAATTATAATAACTTATGCGGCTCAGATTAAGAAAGGATTCCCGTTGAAGAATTTTCCTGTCGCGAATAATTTCTTCGGCACTTACCATCAATCCAATAAAGAGAGCAACAATTACACTCATGAATATGTATACCGGAATATTTACATTTTCACTGAAGATATAGAGACCGGGTGAATCGGTTGTACCTGCATTGTACTTGGTGAACCATCCAAGAATGAAAGCTAATAGCGGTGCTTCGAGTAAATTAATAAACAAGTATTGTTTATCGCTGAGTTTTGATAAAAGATTTCTTATACTGAAAATTTTAAATTGCTTTACACTTCCCGGTATGCAAAAGTCGTTTCCCGGCAAATCCGATTTGATTTCAGCTCCAAGATTTATTGGTGATTCGTGTTTTTTCTTATAGCTCTCATACCATTCTTCTGGCAAAACCTGTCGCTCGTCGATATATTCGCCATATTCATTTACCTGCTTTGACTCTATGATCTGTAGTACCTGCTCAGGATTAACGTTTCCACATGTAGGACATTCGCTATCTTCCGCATTAATAAGCTGATTTTCTGTTTTAAAATATACCAGTGCATCCAGCGGATTACCATGAAATACTATTCTGCCACCCTTATCTATAACCAGAAGACGATCGAATCGCTTATAAATATCAGACGAAGGTTGGTGTATATTGACAAGAACCAGTTTCCCTTTATGGCTCTGTTCCTTCAGTAAGTCGATAACTATATCCGAATCAGACGATGAAAGCCCAGATGTTGGTTCATCAACAAATAGTACAAAGGGTTCACGAATCAACTCTAACGCTATATTCAGTCTTTTACGCTGGCCTCCTGAAATGAATTTTTTAAGTGGATTGCCCACTTTCAGTTTACGAATTTCAAAAAGATCCAGATCGACCAGTACTTTATGAATACGCTGCCGGAGTTCGTCTTCACTTAGGTCTTTAAAACAAAGTTTAGCATTAAAATATAAATTCTGATAAACGGTAAGCTCCTCAATCAGCAGATCATCCTGCGGAATATAACCAATCAAACCCTCAATTTGCTTACTCTCCCTATGGATATCGTATCCATTAATCATTACCCTGCCTTTGCGGGGTTTTAAATTACCGTTAAGCAAGTTCAGCAATGTCGATTTACCAACTCCACTTCCTCCCATTATACCAATCATCGAACCTGATTCTTCATAAAAGGTGAATGGGTATATACCGTTTGATGAATTTTTAAAACGGAATTCCACATTCTCGGCAGCAAAACTTATTTTAAATGGGGTTTTCGATTTAAGAAACTCTTTTACAATGTCGCTGTAATATATGGTGCCAATAAGTGGGCTACGTATTGTCGATCCTTTTTCTAAATAATAAGTTCGGTATGGAATTACCTCTTTCCCTTTGTAATATAAACGATCGTCGGCATCGATATTACGGAACAGATAAGCATTAGCCGACTCGATATGCAAAAAAACGAGTTTCCCTTTGAAGTATTCCTTATATAAGTGTTTTATGCCTGCATATAATGATTCGTTTTTATTATCGATAATGAGGATACTTTCCTTATCGGGAACTTCATATAATGATTCGAGTACAAATGATTTACAATTTTGAAAAACTGTTTCATCAAATTTAAAGGCAGCAGCTATCGTACGTACAAAATCGATATCCTCATCAAGTGTAACTTCTTTTAAATTGAGAATTTCAAAAAGCTGCATAAGCACAAGCAATTTCTGCTTTTTATCCAGCACTTTGTTGATATTTTCACAAATAATGATGGATTTCACTGAAAACAATGACATTTGTTTTTCACCTGTTTTTACTTCCCTTTCGCGTAGGCTGCTATGGTAAAAATCAAACATAATAAGGTACTGATTCACTTTGGAGGGGCTAACCAGCTGACGAAGATATGATTCCACTATGGTTCTTGCCTGAGAAAGTTTTTGCTCCGAATGAATTTGAGTAACTATCGCAAATAACCGCATCAGGGCCTTAAGAATCGATTCAGTCATCGACATAAGTGAAACTAACTTTTATTCTTTAATTTAACTATAATATTACAAATATTCTATTGGAATCATTTGGAATCAGTAAAAAAAACCTAAAATCGGTTTGGAACTCATTCAAACGTAAATTTTTATAAATTTACTGAGATCTCATATTATAAGGTTAATAAGTTATGAGTAGCACTACAAAAATACTTGTTGTTGACGATGAGCCTGTAGGAAGGCAGTTACTCGAAGCTATCCTGGTTCCTGAGGGATATGATCTTACTTTTGGAGTAGATGGTGAGGAAGCAGTTAAAACAGCTATCAGTGAGCTGCCAGATATTATATTGCTGGATGTTATGATGCCCAAGATGGACGGATTTGAAGTATGCAAAAAGCTTCGTGAAAACCAGTCGACGGCACATATTCCTATCTATTTGATTACTGCACTTGACGATCGCGATTCACGAATCAAAGGAATTGATGCTGGAGCTTACGATTATATTTCAAAACCATTCGATCGGGTCGAAGTTCTGGCCAAAATAAAGAATCTGACGAATCAGTTAAAAATCCTGAAAAAAGGCGGATCAGTAAAAGAAGAACTATTAAAAGTAGCTCAAATCCCCACTAGTAAATCGAATTTACCGACACTTTTGGCACAAATCATTCTCGACAGCGAGCCTGATTCAGATCAATACCAAGTATATCGTTCCATTTCAGTTGATGAAAGTGCTCATGCATGTATAAGAAAAAAAACCAACCTGGGACAATATACCCTATTACTTTCCAGCAAGCTAATAGGTGATGATGCTGTTTTGTCAAATTGCATCTTTAGAAGTATTCTTTATAAAAACATTGAAGAGTATGATGGCCAGCTCAAGAAGATTATACATCAAAGCTATCAGGACTTAAATAAATTAATTGAAAGAAATAAAAAAGTTATTCTGAAAAGTCAAGATTTATCAGTCATTATTATTCTCCAGCACAATGAAAGCAATAATCTGACCGTTACAGGATTGAATCAACATATTTTTATGCTTGAAAATAATCCTTTGATAAATCAAAGTCAGAACCCGGCTTATCATACTTATTTTCTGCAAGGTAATCAGGAACTTAAATATGAGGATGTTAAAGGTATAATTGCTTTTTCGACCTCAGTTTATGAAAAAATGAATCCGCAGGAATTGCTCGGAATACTTAACGATACCATTAAAAACGCCAACGATATTAACATTGAAACACTTAATAAGGCTAAATTAGGATCAGTCTCCGACATTTTAATCGTTAAACTTTCATTTTAGTCGATAATTTGAAACAAATTGATCTTTGTCAATATAATCCAGTGATTAAGCGAGGCCTGTTTTTATCTCTCAGAAAATATTATTGGCTGATTCCTGCATTTCTTTTTAATACACATTCCTTCTCACGATATACAAATCGTCTGGTAATAAATGCCTCATATACATCTCAAAAGATTTCTTATATAAATGATTCACTTGTTATTGATAAAGAACCAAAACAATATAAAGATTCTATATTAATTGATTCGGCAATAAAAGATAACAGATTTAATAGTATTAAAAACCGAATTATCAACGAAGTAACAATTAATAATAAATCCCAAAACATAAGTATCGCTCCTCACAAAGAACAAATAATCAATGGATTCAATAATTACCAAGGGAACGTGATCAGAAATATTAGTTTTAAAAGACTTGAAATTTTCGGTCAAAGCGTTACCGATACTACCGAAATTCCAACAAAATGGTATGAGCATCTCGGAAACGAACTTCATATAAATACCCAACTATATATACTTAAAAATCAAATACTTATTTCCAGTGGCGACACGGTTGACCTATACTCACTTTCGGAAAATGAGCGCATTTTGCGAGAATTGCCTTTTATCGATGATGCCCGCGCAATTATCAGTAAAGTAAGCGAAGATACCGTAGATATAATTTTTATTACAAAAGATGTTTTACCTATAGGAGGTTCAGTCCGATTTCTTGATGTGGATTATGGTAAAGCAAGCATAAATAATACGAATATTCTGGGTATGGGTCATGAGTTGTATTACCATCTTACCTGGAATTATGATAGGAATCCATTTTACGGACATAAAATACAATACAAGATAAAAAACCTGGGAAATACCTTTTTAACCCTTAATACTTCATATGAAAATCAGTGGAATATGGAGGCATTCAGGATTTATTGTAATCGCGATTTTTTTACTCAGGACATACTCTATGCTGGTGGTGTTGGTTTCGAAAAAATCAATTCACTGAAAAATATTATTCTTCCCGACACTATCTATGAAAATGAAGAGGTAGACTACAACTACTATGATTTATGGCTCGGACGAGCAATAACAATACCCTGGATTTCGTCAAGAAGGAAAAGAACTAATGTTGTAGGAACCGGCCGTATTACGCGCTATGAATTTTTCAAACGGCCCGATGAAATTCAGGAAGATCTTTTATACAATCTTCATGAAAGAACCAGTTATTTATTTTCACTGGGGATTTCACAGGTCGGATATTATAAAACCACCGAAGTCTATGGTTTTGGTCGAACGGAGGATATCCCGTTTGGCAATGAACTAACTCTTACCGGTGGTGTAGAGGTAAATCAATATTTTAACCGGCCTTATTTTGGGATCAGTTATGCCTGGGGTAATATAGTTAATAAAGTAGGTTATCTCTATCAACGAATCGAATATGGTTCATTTTTTAATTATGGTATTGAGCAGGGATTGCTTATATACAGCGCCAAATACTTTACGAATCGCTTCAACAGTATGGGGAGATATTCATATCGTCTATTTTTCGATCTAACCTATAAAAAAGGTTACAGCCGGTTCGAAGACGAATTTATGGAATTTACTAAGCTCGATGGAATACGGGGCTTAAGCAGTGAAGAACTTAGAGGCAATCAGAGGCTCAATTTATCGTTTGAGAGTATTTGCTATTCGCCGCATCATATATTCGATTTCCGTTTCGTATACTTTCTTTTCTTCGATGCGGGTATCATTTCAAATACTAGTTCAATCCTTATTCGAAATCATCTTTATACCGGATTCGGCGGAGGTGTGAAAATCAGGAATGAGAATCTTATATTTGATACCGTACGAATCAGGATTGCATATTATCCCTTATTGCCTGAGGGTGCTTCACCGGAATATATCAGGCTTACATCCACCCGATATCCTCAATTGGATAATTTCGTTGTTCAACGTCCACAAATATTACAATACTGATCGATTCATCCGGCTTCTGGATATCTCTCATCCATTTGCAATAAGGTTTTCGGTTACCAATGATAATCGGAAAACCAAAATGTAATCCATAAGGAATGCTTTTTCTATTTTTGCAGTATGTATCTGACATTTAATTTTGATAGTTTATCTTTGGAACATTTGAAAAAATCACTTATCAGGTTTGCCGATAATTTTGATCTGGCGCTGATCCTCGATAGCAATTCACAATATTTATCGTCGGGAAATTATTGTTATAAAAATTATGATCTGATTGCAGGTT
>CAYMQP010000050.1:0-16245 GCA_964392505.1 uncultured Bacteroidales bacterium | reverse complement strand
CATATATTATTTTACGATAAAATGTATTCTAATCTTGTGAGTTTTTTCATAAATCCTTCCAGTATTACAATAAACGATTCCATTTGGAGTATACGTAATTTTACAGTGGAAATCGATACAGCAGGTATTTCCATCGATAGTCTTCGAGTCGAACATAACGGTCAACATCTTATAGCCAATGGCAAAATATCCGAAGATCCGGGCGATACTCTATATTTCTCATTTAATAATTTCGACCTGGCAAATGTGAATTACTTTCTTCGTAAAAAGGGCATTGAATTATCTGGTTTACTAAATGGATCGGGCAACTTCACAGGATTGAGAATAAATCCACTTTTTTTTGCATCGCTTGGCATTGAAGATCTTGTTTTTAATAAAGAAGAATTTGGGAATTGTACTATTGAATCGTTATGGGATAACCGGAAACAATCGCTTAATATCTCTGCCGAAGCTCAACGTGGAAAACTAACGATGTTAAAGCTTTTAGGCGACTATTACCCTTCGAAAAATGGGAAAATGGATTTTGATATAACACTCAGTAAGCTTAAAACAAATATTTTAAATCCATTCATGGAAGGTATTTTCTCCGATTTTAAGGGTCTTATTTCCGGTGATCTGGAGCTTACGGGTTATAGGGGCAATCCACTTTTATCTGGCAACCTGAAATTATACAGGAATGCTTTTACGGTCGATTATCTTAAAACCCGGTATAATTTAACTTCCGAATTGGAAATTGTAAACAATAATTTCATTCTGAATAATATCGAAATCTTTGATCAGGAAGGAAACTATGGTGTTCTAAATGGTATGGTCCGTACCGAAAATCTGAAAGATATCAACCTGAATATGAGTATTAATATGCATAATCTCCTTTGTATGGATACCAAGGTGAACGATAATGATGTATTCTTCGGTATGGCTCATGCCACAGGCATAGTAAGAATAAAGGGACCCCCATCGTCGCTGAGTTTCGATATCGATGCCGAAACTAATAAAAACACCCAGTTGTTTATTCCGCTTTCACAAAGCAGTGAAGTATCAGAGTATAATTTCATCAATTTCGTTAGACACGATTCATCAGAAACCAAATCTGAGGTCAGGGAAATAGCACAGAAAGTAGATCTTTCAGGACTTCAAATGAATTTTAATCTTGATGTAACTCCCGATGCTGAAGTTCAGATCATTTTTGATCCGACTATGGGTGATATTATTAAAGCACGTGGTTCCGGCGAAATGGTGCTATCAATTAATACACTCGGTTCATTCGATATGGTTGGCGAGTATGTTATTGAGAAAGGAGAATATTTGTTTACCCTGCAAAATGTCATCAATAAACGGTTAAAAATCGATGAAGGCAGTACGCTCCGCTGGACAGGTGATCCATTAAACGCTGTTGTCGATATAACAGCAGTATATAGAACAAAAGCCTCACTACATGATCTTTACGGCACCAGCAGTGATCTTGAAGCCCAAAACCGTGTAACTGTCGACTGTCGCATATTCCTTACAGGCAATTTAATGTCACCGGATATTCGTTACGATATTTACCTCCCATATTCGGAAGAGGGAACCCGGAACCTGGTTAGGACCAAAATTCAGTCGGATGAAGAACTCAGTAAACAATTTCTTGCTCTTATGGTTATGAACCGGTTTTTGCCCAGTCAAAAGGTCTCTGATGAGACCAGTGAAGGATATATGGCCGGTGTAAACAATGCCAGCGAACTGTTATCGAATCAGTTTAGCAACTGGCTCTCACAAATCAGTAACGATTTCGATGTTGGATTTACATACCGGCCTGGCGACGAGCTTACACCAAATGAGGTTGAGCTGGCTCTTTCAACGCAGCTTCTCAATGATCGTTTAAGCATTAATGGTAGTGTCGATATGAAAAATAATGTTGTTGCATCCAATTCGGATAAAATTATCGGAGATGTTGATCTTGATTATAAAATAAATCCAAAAGGCAAAATACGAGTGAAAGCTTATAATCACTCAAATGAAGACCAACTGAAGGATCAATCGCCTTATACTCAGGGAGTGGGTATATTTTTTAAAGAGGAATTCAATTCACTTGGTGAATTAATGAACCGATACTGGGATGCACTTACAGGAAAAAGAAAAAAGAAGAAGCCGGAAGAAGTGAATATTGAAACCGAATGATTGTTTAAAATTTTTTTAGTTGAAATAATATCGTAACCTGTACGTTTTAATAACTTTAGAGAAATTAATATAGTAGTATCATGATGTATCTTTTTTATTCATTGCAAACCGATGTTACCGGAGCCGCTGCCGAAACGCTGACACAGGAAGCTGGCCAGCTGAAAATACCATTTTTGGAACTAGCACAAAAAGGCGGATGGTTAATGATCCCCATTATCTTCCTTTCGTTTGTGGCAGTTTATATTTTCTTTGAAAGATATTTTGCCATTCAGCGATCTTCACGCATCGATATTAATTTCATGAACCGCATAAAAGATTACATTCACGACGGTAAACTCGATGCTGCTATGGCACTATGCCAATCGTTTAGTATTCCGGCTGCCCGAATGGTCGAAAAAGGAATTCAACGTATAGGCAGGCCTCTGAACGATGTAAATACAGCCATTGAAAATATAGGAAAACTCGAAATATACAAGCTTGAAAAAGGATTACCTCTTCTTGCTACAGTTGCCGGAGGTGCTCCAATGATCGGATTTCTAGGTACCGTAATGGGTATGGTACGTGCATTTTACGATATGTCGCAACAAGCCAATAATATCGATGTTGGTTTGCTTTCCAACGGTATTTATACGGCTTTGATAACCACGGTGGCCGGACTCATCGTTGGTATCATTGCATATTTTGCTTATAACGTGCTGGTTGCCAGAGTTGAGAAAGTGGTTTTCAAACTCGAAGGTACCACCACCGAATTTATGGATTTGCTGAATGAACCTGCTAAACGATAAAACCTGCTATGGCTATTAGTTCACGAAATAAAGTCAGCGTACAGTTTAGTATGTCGGGGATGACTGATATTGTATTTTTGCTTCTAATCTTCTTCATGTTGACCTCTACCCTTATTGCTCCGAATGCTATCAAGTTGCTCTTGCCCAAAAGCAGTAACCAGACTGCCGCTAAACCCCTGGTTACAGTTTCCATTACTTCCGACATAAAATATTATATCGGAACAACACAGGTTGCCTTTCAGCAATTAGAACCTCGTCTTCAGAATGAACTTAAGTATAGAGTCGATCCAACGATTTCATTACATGCCGACAGAAGTGTACCGATTGAACACGTAGTAAAAGTAATGAATATTGCCCGTAGAAATAAATACCGGGTTATTCTGGCCACTGCGCCCGAAGACTAACAATTAAATTGCAAATATGGAACTCGACAGCAGAGGATTGATTGGCACAGCTATATTTCATACCCTTGTTCTGATGCTCTTTATACTCTTTGGTTTTGTAACACCTTTACCACTACCCGAAGAAGCCGGTATTCTAATCAATTTTGGGGATACTGAAACTGGATTTGGACGCGAGGAACCACAAACTAATGAAGCTGCTGCCAGTGATAACCAATCGGAGAGTATCCCTGAAACTTCAAAGGAAGTCAGTAAGGAAGATCCCATAATGACCCAGGAAACAGACGAAGCCCCTGCTATAAAAACGGTTAATAAACCAAAAGAGAACAAACCAGAAAAGAAGCCGGAAACAACAGTTAAAACTACAACTCCAAAACCCAAAAAAGAGGAACCAAAAAAGAAAGAAGAACCCAAGATCGATGCAAGAGCGCTTTATACCGGTAAAAAAGATAATTCACAGAGTAGCAGTTCCCAAGGTAACACTTACGGTCCGGGTAACCAGGGTAGCCCGACTGGTTCGACCGATGCTACTAATTACGGACTTGGGGGTGGAACAGGCAATGCCCCGGGTTTCTACCTCGATGGACGAAATCCAGTATCCTTACCTGTACCTTCAATCGATACTCCTAAAGAAGGCAGGGTGGTGGTTCAGATTAAGGTCGACCGCGAAGGTAATGTTGTGGATGCTACTCCGGGTGCAAAGGGATCGACAACTCTTGACAGCTATCTTCTAAGCGTAGCAAAAAGAGCTGCACTTTCGAGTAAGTTCGACAACAAACCAGATGCTCCATACTACCAGACAGGAACTATAACCTATATATTTCAACTCGAATAAGGATAATATTGTTCTATCAAATAAGCGGGTAAATACTTAGTTACATGCATAAAGAATTATCGTTGAAACGCGTTATTATATGGATCAGTATTTTTGGTATAGCAATGGCATTTCTTGAAAGTGCTGTTGTTGTGTACCTGAGAAAAATATATTATCCTTTCGGATTTAATTTTCCATTGGCTCCAATTGAAAACTCCGATGCCATAATCGAACTATTCCGTGAATTGGTAACCATAATTATGTTACTGTCGATTAGCTATATTTCAGGAAAAACACTGATACAACGCTTCGCTTTTTTTATTTACACTTTTGCCGTATGGGATATTTTTTATTATATCTTTCTTTATTTATTGGTTGGCTGGCCATCATCGCTAATGACATGGGACATTCTGTTTCTTATACCTGTAACTTGGGTAGGTCCAGTAATAACGCCATTAATAGTATCACTGACTATGATTGGGTTAGCCATACTAATTTTTATCAGAGAATCGCAAAACAATCAACTCTATTTCAATGCTTACATATGGAGTATATTTATATTGGGAGCAATAGGACTAGTTGTGGCATTTACCTGGGATTACTCAAAATATATACTGGAAAACTTTACTGTGAAAGAAATCTGGAGCCTACCTGACAATAAGGCATTATTCGATATTGCTCATAGTTATGTTCCAAGGAAATTCAACTGGTTCCTCTTTATTTTAGGAGAATTAATAATTATTTCAGGCATTATCATTTTATCCTTTCGTAAAAGTCCGAGAGTTGACTAATTTCATGTCTGTAGGATTACGGTTTAAATTCAATCAAAACCTTTAAACATGCAATACATATAAAATCTCCCAAGTTTTTTCATCTAAATCTCAGACTTGAGTTCTTTCAGTAAATATGTACATTTGGGATTTTAATTCCCGATTCTATGGAATGGTATCTTTATCCGGCAGTAGTGGCAATAGGATTTATAGCAGGTTTTATAAATACGCTGGCAGGCGGAGGTTCTGCATTAACACTGCCGTTCCTTATTTTTCTGGGATTACCTGCCAATGTGGCTAACGGAACTAACAGAATTGCGATACTGCTGCAAACTGCTGTAGGTACCGCAGGATTTGCCAAGGAAAAGGTTCTTGATCTTAAAAAAGGGTATCCTTTAGCTCTTGCCTCCATTATGGGTGCCATCCTGGGAGCTTTTATTGCAATAAATTTGAACGAAATACTTATGCGACGGATTGTTGGCAGCATTTTAATAATTATGCTGCTACTCGTATTACTTAAACCCGAAGTTTGGATAAAATCAAAGACGGAGGTAGCTTATAAACACAATCCTGTATTCAGTTTCATTATATTTTTTCTGATCGGGGCATACGGTGGTTTTATTCAAATTGGTACAGGTTTCTTTTTACTAGCTGCATTGGTATTATCAGAAAAACTCAATCTGATAAAAGCCAACGCCATTAAGGTTTTTATCGTTCTTATTTATACACCCTTGGCTTTAGTTATTTTTATCTTAAATAAACAGGTTGATTATAAGCTGGGGCTAATTCTTGCCATTGGTAATATGGCCGGAGCCTGGATAGGATCGAAAGTAGCAGTTTCGTGGGGAGCTAAATTTGTAAGATGGATTCTGATTATAGCTCTTACTGGATCGTCAGCCAAGTTATTGGGATTGTTCTGAGATTAATATTGAAGGGGAATCAAACCAGGGCCAGTTCTCAATAATTGATTATTTATTTTTCTTACCTGAAATTATTCTTATCAGATAAGGCAGATTATTTAACCGCAACGAATAGTATTTTGCTTGTATAGCTCCGAAAGTAGAATCAAAATATGCTATGCCTTTAATATTAGATCCTTGAAAATCGTAAAACCTGTATTTCCCTGAATGCCTCTTTATTTGCTCATCGACAAGTAAATACATAGCCTGATCTTCTTTGCCAGCTGCAGTTGAACCACAAATTTTAAATAGGAGTCTTTCAAATGAAAACAAATAAAATCCTGCTGCTGTCAAATTATTGTTTGTATCGTATACCCCGACAATTTCGCCTGCTTTTTTGCGTAGCGTTTCAGTTATAAGGAGTCGAAATACATTCCGTTCTTCATTTCCGAAAGATTTTAATTGTTGTTTTATTTGCGGTTCCAGTAATCCGGTAAATTCATCGATTGATAAGGAATCACTGAACTTTAGTCCGGATAAACGGGCCTTTTTTATATTTCGCCTGCAATTCCTGTGATAGTCTTTTTTAATATTTTCGTATGAATTTTGAATATCGAGTATATAATTGTTATTCTCAGCGACTTTATATCTACTAGTTACAAGATTATTACTTTCATTCAATACTATATCAGCAAGTCTGATTTTATGTGATATTTTGCTTAAAAGAGAATCTAGTATTGCGTCCGAAATAGTATTGCCATACAAACCTAATTGCTGAATAAATAATGGTTTATAAATATAGGCGATACCAAATTTTCGTTTTAAAGGTAAGGGCATTACAGTTTTGTAATCATCAAGTATCAAGGCTGACCAGCCTGGGCAAACAATATCGAGATACCATGATAAAACATCTGCTTTACGATTATCGGCCTTTGTGATGCAACGATCCCATCGATCCTTATCAATTTCGTTATGTTTAAGATATAGTATCATTCTTTCATATTCATATCGATCATGCTGGTGAAAACCTTATTCCATCCCTTCCACTCGCCCCAATCATTAAGGCTGTCGTTATGCCATAAACATACAAACTCACCTCCAACATTTTTAATAACGTTAGCATAATACTCAAATTCTTTTATTGCTTTATCAGGTGAAAGTTTTAAATATGTAAGCAACGTGCGGTCCATAATCTGGAAAGGTACTATCCTGAAACTGGTTTCTTCATTAACGAGTAGATCAAAGAAATTAAATGACCTGGCTATACCAGCCCTGAAACCGTTTCGCGAACTATATCCCATCGAGTAATCTTCCTGAATGCCAAAATTTATTAGTTTTCGATAAGTATCGGGGAATTTGAGCAGGAGGAAATGTTGCCTGCTCATTAGGATATTTCGCCTGAGTGTTTTCGCTAGATACGCTATCTCCCTTTTGAGTTCTTCATCTGATGAATTCGATACATATGAAGGATGTATTCCTACTTTTTGAAATTGATCAAGCCGTTGTATCAATCGGTTAAATACCTTTCTGGAAACCGATCGGTTCTTATCAAATTCACCTTTGTTTTTACATAATATGAAATAATGAATCGGGTATGGTAAATTTTTCTGTACCTCCGATAAGAGATCATAAGAATCAGCCGGATCGGGTTGCTGATTGATTATTACTCTTAATCTTGCCATAAACTCTGAAAAATCGAATCGGATTAATTCCCTGAATAAAGATCCTACAGCGTAAAACCATCCTTTATTTTTATACAACCAGGGTTGATCGATGTCGATGGTGAGCCGAAACCTGTAATTCATTGTTGACAGGTTTTTGCACTGATCTTCAATTTGTAAGACTGCTGTCAGTTTTTTACACCACAGATCAATTATAGGCATGCGCAGAAAACCCAGTTTAAAAGATAAACTCTCCTCTGCTCTAAATCGTCCGTACTGATCGGGTGTATAGTGAAGGTACTCCGCATACCGGGTAACCAGGTAAAAAACGGCAGAGAAAATATCGAAGGGTATTTGAGGATTATTATTGGCAAATATTACAGGTAATTCCTCCCATTTACCTACTGGACATTCCACACTTCGAACACCTGTCTCATGCAACAATCCTGATGGATGAATCTGAACAACCCCGTTTATATTCTGTAACGAATAATTTATATGTTGCCTGGTCGTATTTTGAAAGGTTTCGGAATCGGTGGATATACGATAGTCTATATCCATTACTTCCGAAAAAATCAGTTTGAAAGTATATTCTATCCTTGGGGATAATTCAGGTGTATACAGCCATATCATTTGATCAACAGTATATAATTATGAACTAAATAACGTTTCATTCAGCTATAACTTATGCAATATATAAATCTTTAAACAAAAAAGGCTGCCTTTTAAGCAGCCCTTACTTATTTCAATATGATAATACTTGTTACCTCTTAGTACAATTACAAGTACCCGACCAGCCACCGGATACGCTATAACTAAATGTAAGTGTAGTACCACTAATATTGCCCGAACCGGAAACACTTATAAGTGAACCTTCGAACGAAACACTTTGAGTTGGAATGTTCATTGTATTGCCAACAACATTAGCTTCGACAGTTACTCCAACATTAGCAAAATTCGAAATCAGGATAACATTAGCATTTGTTGAGGATGCTGTAATGGTGATATCATAAACCTCGGTGTTTGTATCTTCTCCTGGCCATGCCCAGTTTTCGGTTACATGCCATGTGCCAATAAATTTATCCCTGGCGCTTTCTTCATCCTTTTTACAAGAATTTAAAATTAGAGGGATAGCAAGAGCTATCAATAAATACGAATATAATTTCTTCATTATCTGAGGGTATTAGATTTTGCCTACTCTTTATGGATTTTCGGCGTTCTCCATGTATAACTTTATTAATTGTTTACAAGATATAATATGTTTCAAATATTTGCAACCCTTTTTTCAAAACTAATCCTATATATTAGTTATAATAAAGTAAAAATCATCGATACAATATAGCTAAATATCAAGTTCAATTACCGTAATCCCAGCTCCACCACGATCGGCATGCTCATCACCCATTGACAGAATGAAATCAAATGTTTTAAGGTAATCCCTGATAAGTTGCCGTAATATACCATTTCCTTTTCCGTGCAGGATCTTTAAATTTCGAATTCCTGCAAAAGCCGCATCGTCAATAAATTCCTGGACTTTCGATATAGCTTCATCGCCACGCATACCCCGTATATCAATTTCCGGTTTGAAACTCAGTCTACGCTGCTGGATATCATCCGATAGTACCGTTTTACCCGTAGTTTTTACTATTTCTACACTATCATCAATTCGTTCAACTTTTGCCCGTTCAACCGTAGTCCTCATATTCCCGAATGCAATTAACATGGTATTACCGTGTACTTCGAGTACTTCGCCAATGGTGTCGAAGTCGGTTATACGCACTCGATCTCCAGCCTGAATACTTCGAACCTCTTGAGTTATATCCTTTTTTTTGTTTACTTTCGATTCGCTAATCTCGCGGCTGTGCTGGGCAAGACGTTTTCCGGCTTTCTGCAGTTCCCTGATCTTTTTATTGTATATATCATGATCTGATTCTGGATTGTTTATACTGTTTCTGAATTTTTCAAATTTTTCCCTCGCTTCACGGGTCTTTTCCTTTGAGGCAGCACTTTCTTTAATTTCCCTGATGGTACGTTCAATATTTCTGTTTGCCTCTTTCAAAATCTCACGGGCTTCCTCACGGGTTTCAGCCAAAATCTTTTTCCGTTCCTTCTGAAGATCCTCCAGTTCACCGCTATAATTGGCATATAACTCATCGAGTGTTTTTTCAACTTTTCGTATTCGTTGTCGTTTTTCTTCCCAGTATTTTTTATCGCGGATGATTTCACGCAGATATTTTTCAAAATTGATATAATCATCGCCAACTTTTTCCGATGCTTTTTTCAGTATTTCTTCAGGAAGTCCTATATTCCGGGCTATATCGATAGCAAAAGAACTACCGGGTTTACCTATCGATAATATGAATAAGGGTTTGATTTTTTGTGTATCGAAAAGCATGGCCCCATTAATAATGCCCGGAGTTTCAGAAGCAAAATGTTTCAGGTTAGCATAATGGGTAGTGATTACACCATATACTCCTTTGTTGTTTATTTCATCGAGAATAGCCTCGGCAATAGCACCCCCAAGAGCAGGTTCCGTACCCGATCCGAATTCATCGATCAAAATAAGGGTAGATTCATTAGCCGATTTGGTAAATTGTTTCATGTTCAGCAAGTGACTGCTGTAAGTGCTTAAATCGTTCTCAAGCGATTGTTCATCGCCGATATCAATAAATATTTTGGTAAAGAGGCACGTTTCGGAATTTTCGCGCATCGGGGTCAGTAAGCCGCATTGCAGCATGTACTGTAATAATCCCACTGTTTTCAAACAAACCGATTTACCCCCGGCATTTGGACCCGAAATGAGGAGTATACGGTTTTTAATATTAAGTTCAATATCGAGCGGGACTACTTCCTTGCCTTCGGCAGTGTGCGATTGATAAAGCAATGGGTGTATAGCATTTTTCCAATTAAAGCCTTGTGTTTTATTCAAAATAGGCTTGATACAATTGAACTTCAGTGCCAGTTTCGCCTTAGCACGCAAAAAATCGATTTGTCCAAGAAGGTTGTATATTTCTAATAATTCCGCGATACGAGGCCTTATTTTATTGGCAAATAGTATTAATATCCTGATGATTTCACGTCGTTCGGCATATTCCAGCTCACGTAATTCGTTATTCAGTTCAACCACAGCGCCCGGTTCAATAAATACCGTTTTGCCCGAAGCAGATTCATCATGTATCAAACCGGCCATTAACCGTTTATTTCCCGCACTTACAGGAATAACAGGCCTACCATTCCGCAACGTGATTTCGGCATCAGTATCAACTAATCCCTCCTGCTGTGCCGATTTTAAAATGCTTTGTATACGACGTGTGACTTGCGTCTGTTTTTCCTTCATCTGATGCCGTATGTTTTTCAGTTCAGGTGAGGCACTATCCTTAATTAAACCTTGCTTACTCAAAATATCATCAATCATTTCTCCGATAAAAGGAAAATAGGTCAAACCGGAAAATTCTTCACAAATAACGTTGTATTTTTCCCTAATCATCGAAAGGTTGAAAAACTGCTCTAAGGCTTTAATAGTAGTAATTGATTTTCGTATGCTGTTCAGTTCTTCTATTTCAGGATAGGAACCCTCTGTTTCTAATTTTATCAGGCAGGCTGTAACATCAATATAATTCTCCTGCGGAAAATTCTCCTCAAAAAGCAGTATTTGGCGCAATTCATCTGTCAGAGTAAGCTCATGTTTAACCTCTTCAAATGAGTCTTTAAAATTAAGATCCTTCAGCCATTGTTTTCCCAACTCGCAGAGACAATTTTCCGAAAGCATTTGCTTTATCTGGTCAAATCCGATTTTATTTTCAAACGATGATGGGAGAACCATACAAACAAACTCAAGGGTTGTAAAATTAGTACTCTTTTACTTCTTTCTGAAGAATTTCTTATTAATTATAAAATATTAATAATCAATATCTTATTTGATCAAAAGTAATATATACTAAATTATTTTCATATTTTATTTGTCAATATGTAATTATTTCTTTACTTTTGGACAATTTTAGTTTAAAATAATTAAAGTTTAATTAAAATAATAATTATGGAATATTTTAATTTGTTAAGTCTGGGCGACTACAAATTCAGAAGAACGAATCTGATAACAGCACCTATTATTCTGCTATTGGATATATTGATTTATATTCTTGATCTAAGTCATTTATGGCCCTTTGGAAATATTCATGTGCTATTACACTTCCTTTTTCTATTAGCACTTACATCGGCAGCATTTAGTAAAGATAAGATAGATGATGAACGGATTCAGAAAATCCGATATACTGCGTTTAAATTGACACTTTATTATACCTTCCTTGTAGGAGGATTTATAATCTATGTATTAAGTTTACTATTCAAGGAAAATACGATAACAACGCTGTTTATTCTGTACTTTCTTGAAAGTGCCATATTGCTTAATCTGATACTCACATTTATCGGAATTAAATTTGATCCCCTTTGGATGTATAAAGAGCCAACCAGTCCAAAGGAATACACAAAATCCATGGTCACTATTTATGTCTCATTTGTCATATTACTGGTGATATCAGCTATTATTTTTCAATTTCTGCCATAGGATTAAACCTTCTAAACTATAAATGATGAAGAATATACTTACCTCATTATTTGATTACAGAGTTAAAAAATACGCACTGGTAACCGCAACCATTTTTATAACAGTAGACATATTAACTTATGTAATCGATGATTTCTATTTGAATTCTTTTTATCATCATGTTCTATTCCACTACTTTAGTTTAATTGCTCTCCTATCGGCAGTTACAAGCAAGGATAAGATTGATGATGAACGTTCAAGACAAATCAGGTATAGTGTTTTTAAAAACACGCTCTCTTTCAGTATAGTTATTATAGCAATTGCGGCATTATTCCTCGCATCTATGTCAATAAAACAGATCTCAACTCTCACCATCATATATATATTGGAAGGTATGCTAATATTACATTTGCTACTATATCACCTTGGACATCGATATAATCCGAAATGGCTTCTTATAGAGGATACAGCCCCAATAAGGTATAACAGAATGATGATTGGTTTCTTTTTAGTAATGATCCTTATTGTTTTTATTTTGATTATCCTGTCAGTAATTATTGAAATTAAAGGTGAGCTATGAAAAACCTGATTAAAGTCGAACGTGCCCGGAAAAATATCACCCAGGCCGACCTAGCCAATATAATACATGTATCGAGGCAAACAATTCATGCTATAGAAACAGGAAAATTTGTTCCTTCAACTCTACTGGCATTGAAAATGGCGCATTATTTTGGGTGTAAGGTAGAAGATATTTTCGAACTTGAAGAATCCGATTTAAGCAGAGATAATTTGTAATGCTATATCCATCCTCTGATCTTATAATAGATGATTGCACAAAATTCGCGTAATACCGTAATTTCATACTTGAGATAATTCCACATATTATAGCGTATACTCAAACCCCGAAGTTCCTGTCGTTCTTCTTCGGCAGTTTTTTTCTTTCTTACCAGCAACGACTCCTTAATATCTTCTTCAAATGAAGGGGCTCCACCAACTTCTGAAAATCCAACTTTACGGAATGCAGCAACCGATCGATACATATGTTCGGGAGAGGTTACAATTCTCAGTGCCAAGCTATCAGCTGCTTCCTTTCCCAGTAAGTTATAAATATTGAGTGCCTGGGTACGAGTGCTGAAACCTTCAGGTTCGAAAAGAATTCTGATACTATCGATACCGCGCATTTTCAATTCGGCATCTATGAGTAATTCTGGCGATTCTTCTTCAAGAGCTGTATCGGCAGGTATGGCGATAATAATATTGCTCTCGGGATATAGGTGGCCGATTTCAGCAGCATAATAACATCGAATGAGGCCGTCGGGGCTGGGCATTCCTCCTCCCCCCATGAGTACTACTACATCAGGAGGTGAATTTAACTCAGCATTATGAGTTCCCAGCCAGTAATATGCCCAAAAGGGATAATCGGTAAAACTGAATATGATCGCGATGAAAGTAATAAAACCCAATAGCAGTAAAAACCTCCGGAAAATGTATTTCAGCCATTTCCAGACAACCAGAATCTTTAATTTCAGATTCATGATGTAGAGGATTGTTTAGGAAGTTATTCGGTTACAAAATAACAAAAACTTCTAATAATCAGTCCTTTTAAATTATTATAAATGAATTGCTGGCTATAGTTACATTTCGCAGAGAACAAAATTCCATCCATAATGTTAGTCTGGAAGTTATTGAAACACAAAAAATTCCTGAGTTTTTAATGAGATCTCAACATAAAGATAAAAAGAGCCGCTATAGTATTTTTAGAAAAAAACCTGAGCTCAAATATGACCGTTCAACACTTGATACAGGTTCTCGTTCTCAGGTATTGAAAATCAGAAACCTGACATCATCAGCCTATATTCTTCGTTTCGATCGACATGGCATTAAGTTCACTCCGGGTCAGCATGTTACACTTGGTTTGCCCGGTGAAAACCAGATACGGGAATACTCGATTTACAGTGCAACAAACAAACCTTATTTTGAGGTATTAATAAAAGATGTAGAAGAAGGTCTCGTGTCAAGAAAATTACACCGTGTTAAAGAAGGCGACATTTTAAACTTTGATGGACCTTTTGGGTTCTTTACAATTGATCAAAACAAGATCGACTCCCATAAATATCTATTCATAGCAACCGGAACAGGGATTGCCCCTTTTCACAGTATAGTCGGGTCATATCCATCGCTGAATTATAAAATACTGCATGGTATAAGGTATTTAAACGAAACTTATGAAAAACATTTTTACTTAAATAACTGCTATATAGCGTGCACATCGCGCGATGCGAATGGCGATTTTCAAGGACGCATAACGGACTATCTGCAATATCATAAAATAGAAACCGATACTTTAGTATATCTTTGCGGTAATAGTGAGATGATCTACGATGTATACGACATGCTTATTTCAGGTGGATTTAATGCAGACCAGATAAAATCTGAAGTTTATTTTTAAGTAATTCCAAAGCAGCTCAAAATTGAGATCGAAATAAGTTAGCTCTATGAACTATCATATAGTCACATTAGGATGTCAGATGAATAAATCGGATAGTGAACGAATTGCTGCCGTTATTCAAAAAATGGGTTACCAATGGACCAATAATGAGTATGATGCCGATCTGTTAGGAATTGTAGCTTGTTCGGTGCGTCAAAAAGCTATTGATAAAGTATACACACGGATACACAAGTGGAATACCCTGAAGGATAAAAAAAACCTGGTCACTTTCCTAACTGGTTGTATTCTTCCTGTCGATCGTGAAAAATTCTTAAAACAATTCGATATTATTTTTCAAATAAGTGAGCTGAACCAGTTCCCGGTTATACTTCAAACTTATGGTGTTGTAACTCCATATTCATTGAATTGCAAGAAAGAGCTTACGTATGACAATACATCCGATTCAAGTCCAAATCCCGATTTTAAAACGTTTGTATTCGATAATGATAAAAAAACGATTGCTGGCCGACCCGTTCAGATGAAAAAGCCTGAATTGAGGATATCAGATTTCTGGCAGGTCGAACCTGTTTACCAATCATCTTTCGAGGCTTTCATACCCATTCAGAACGGCTGTGATAAATTCTGTGCGTTTTGTGCAGTTCCTTATACCCGTGGGCGAGAAATATCACGACCCAGTGAGGAAATAATCGGTGAATTAACGGACTTAGTGAATAAAGGATATAAATCGATTACCTTGTTAGGGCAGAATGTCAATTCGTATGGAAAAGATAAAAAAGGTGAAGAACTTGATTTTGCCACGCTATTGGAGGAAATAGGAAAGCTTGGAGAAGAATCGGGAAAAGATTTCTGGGTGTATTTTACATCTCCTCACCCATGCGATATGAGTGAAAAGATATTACAGATAATAAGCCGTTATGCATGCCTGGCAAAACAAATTCATTTGCCCATGCAATCGGGCGATGATAAGATTTTAATACGAATGAATCGAAATCATAACCTGAGCGATTTTAGAAGGATAATAAAATCGACACATAAATATTTACCTACCGCTACCATATTTACTGATATTATTGTGGGATTTACCAGTGAAACTGAAGAGCAGTTTATTAATACCCGAAAAGCCATGGAAGAGTTCCGGTTCAACATGGCATATGTTGCCCGGTATTCGCCCCGCCCCGGAGCAGTGAGTGCGCGATGGAACGATGATGTTCCCTATACAGTTAAGAAGGAAAGGTTGCATAATTTAAGTGCTCTTCTACAGAAGCATTCTTTAGAGCATAATCAAAAGATGGTTGGAAAAATATACAAAGTGCTTGTAACAGACCAGGATCGTAAAAAAGGATTCCTTTCAGGTTATACCGAAGGAAGAATCATTGTCCGGTTTCCTTCGGCAAGCAATGAATTTATAGGTAGTTTTGTAGATATTAATATTACGTCAGCTGCTGAATTTGCCGTTGAAGGTAGTCTAGCAAAAGTATATAATGAAGAATTATCAGAAGCATGAGGCATACTGTTGCTTTCAAAACATTAGGTTGTCGGTTAAATCAATTTGAAACCGATTCCCTTATTACCGATTTTCATAAGGCAGGATACCACGTTGTAAATTATAACGAACCGGCCGATGTATACATTATTAATACCTGCACAGTTACCAATCAGGGCGATAGAAAATCGAAGCATGCTATTAACCAGGCACAACGAAGGGCAAATAAAAATTCCGTTCTTGTTGTTACAGGTTGCATGGTTCCTGGTAAACAGGATCA